>JASEGX010000031.1 GCA_030017815.1 Thermodesulfobacteriota bacterium
CACGTCCGGTTCTGTGAGAGCCTTAAGGGGCGGTTCCTTGGGGCTACTCGACCATTCGCAAGAGCAGGATATAACGTTATTTCTTACATTGCTTTTCTTTTGATTTGAAAAAGAGTGTAAAAGGAGTAAACGCCGTCAGTGCGTAAAGTTTCCCAGGCCAGGGCCAGGATTGCCTATCGTTTAAGTTCTGAATTGGGAATCCCTGTGTGCGAGATAGCCAGGCATCTGGGGGGTGTGTACTTCTGCTATTGCCAAGGCCATCAAAATGTGGAGAGTGCAAAAAATAAGTGATAATTTTCAACAACGTCCCGTATGATCGTATGATCGTCTAGGCAATGCATAGAAGGAGGAGCATAGATGCTTAAAGCCCGTAGGGTTGGTATTATCCTGTTTCTCATAGGATTTTGCTTGCTCATAATTTCATTGGCGTTCGTATCAGGTTATAATAAAAACCTTGGATTACTTGGAAGTGTAGGTAAAATGGAAATAGTTTTAAAAGAAGGTACTTGGCTTGCTTATCCGCCGGGCTACAGTCCACCACCTGCACCGCTCCCAGCTCCTGTCCCTCCCAGCGATCCCTTTTATGAACAATACATGGACCTCGAAAAAATATATATTGATCCGCTGAAAAACTTTACTCCCCATTACGAGGGGCGTATCGCCATGCTTTTTAAATACTTTTTTGCCATAGATATACTCATTATATTTGGGGGTATCTTAGCTATGATATTGTCCAAAGCAAATACGAAAAGTCACTGAATGCAACCATTTAAAAAATAGAATGGATCTATAACTAATCACTCCATCGGACGCGGAAAAACCGCGCCGCTGATTTCAAGTGTTGCTTTTCTTTTGATTTGAAAAAGAGTGTAAAAGGAGTAAACGCCGTCAGTATTGCACCAGCGATTGGATAGAAGGCGGATGGGTGTTATGCAACATAAGAAACAACGTAGGAATTGCTATTCCAACCGTTTTATGTAGGTCGATGGAAAAGTACAGTTGGCAGTGTGATATTGGCCAGCGGCAAAAGCTACAGAGCAGCAGTTATGCACGAACAAGTTAGGATTTCATTAAAGAAAGCAATCGTAGAATCTCTATCCATTCTTCAGCCGTTGACCGTCCAAAATACGGATACGGAGCCCTATTTATTCTGGAGGCGAAGTGGGGACCAAGGCTGGCATGGGGAGTATAGGTATAAACCGAGTCTCTGGAATGTCTTTTCCAAATCTGCCAAGTCCCTCAATGCGATTGGGGTCGAGTTTCTGAAGCTGTTTAAGCTTTATTACCCTGGATACGACGGACTAGTGGGCTTCCGGAGTCACGGACAAGAAATAATTCTGGAGCGCGTCCTTAACAACATGCTCATTGAACTGTACAACAGGCATGGCACCTTTCAGTGTGCCGAGCCTGCCGTGGACTCTCTCATTGAGGAGTTCGAGGAATTTATTGATCTCCCAACAGTACGGGTTCGGTATATGGCTCAGTTGTTAAATTTCCGCATGGAAGGACAACAGATCGACTTTCCTGGCGATATGGTTATTCGGCGGCTGAGCGAGGAAGAGGTTTCTGAGATTCATGGAGGCCTAATCTGGGTTCTTCAATCTAAGCCGTCTAGCGGAGGCAGTATTCACGAGTATATCATAGAGGGTGAATATGAGGAGCCTAAGATCTTTGGCAATGAGCAAGTAGAGGATACTTCGGCTTTTAATGAACCCAGCCAAAAAATAAATAAGGCCTTTCTTACGCTTAGAACGTTCAAAGAGGGGCCGACTGGATACGATTGGGTTCGTTTCAAATCTGTCAAATTTTGTCCTCTGTCGCTTCCGGCTCTGCTCTACGGCGATTGGCATGTTCCTCTTGGCCGGTACGCTATTTCGGAGCACGAGGTCGCGGACCTACAACGTCATGCTGAGCTGATATTTTCCACTTCGGAATCCTCGATGCAGATGGCATGTTCAAGATTAGCTGATGCGCAGATTCGCTTTCGTGCTGAGGATCGCCTTGTCGATGCTGTAATTGGGCTTGAGACCCTACTGTTAGCGGGTTTAGGGAAGGAGGATCGTCGCGGGGAGCTGAGATATCGCTTTGCCCTTAACTACTCCTGTTTGTGCTCATCTCCAGAGCCAGAGGAACGCTACCAACATTTTCATGTCGCAAGGGATCTTTATGATCTTCGGAGTGCTATTGTACATGGGGGAATGTCTAATGAAAACCGGTGTTCGCTAGGCGGTAAAAAGATGACACTCGCCGAGGCGGCACAGCAGGCTTGTAAGATACTTCGAGACGTTATTAAGCACTTTCTACCAGAAACAAACGGTGCACCCTACAAAAAATCGGAATTCTGGCAGCGGAAGTACTTTGGTTTGCGACTTGAGCCATAGCTAGGCCATTGTGGTACGGACGCATCGGATGTCGCGCCGGTAAGCCGAATTGTTTTGGACGGGACGGGCGGGATGTTCGTGCAGAACGTGCCCAGGATTAAAGAGAAGCATTTCTCAAGACTGCACCCGTGATTTACGTCCTCCAGCCAGCAGTAGGGTATGCTGTGAGCGGGGGAGAACGGATAGCCAAACAAAACAAGTATCAACTGGTTTAATGACTTACTTATTTATGGCCGTCCCTGAGGACCCCATAAGGAGGCATTATAGATGTCAGAATCTGTCATTGCAAATTCCTTTACTCAAGCTGTAACACAAAATCATTTTGACGAAGGGAAAAAATACTATTACCGTATAAATGCAGACAACTTGCAATGCAAGATAGGCTCCCTGGTCCACCATCAAGGCATCATCTGCGGCGTTGCCTTCGATCGCTTCTCCTTGCGGCGTATTGCTCCATACGCCTCAGTCGTCGCTCCTCGGCGCCTTGCATCTAATATCTTGCTGGTGCTCAGGAATAATCCATAACCTGCTGATTTTAATCTTGATAGCCAAATTAGACGGTGGATTTGGGGGCTCAGGCGAATGGGAATGGGTCTCCGGACTTGGGAGGCTGGTCTCTTATTACTTTTGCAGGAGAGCCCTTATTTTTTCACATAACTCTTTTATATTGAAGGGCTTCTGAATAAACCCATTGCATCCTCGTGCCAATATTTCGCTGGCTTCACCATCAACGCTGTAACCACTGGAAAGGAGAACTTTCGCCTTGGGATCCATTTCCTTTATCCTGTCATAGGCTTCCCCGCCGCCCATGTCCGGCATGATCATGTCAAGAATAACCAGATCAATTTCCTCCTTCTGCTTGCCGTAGACTTCCACAGCTTCTCTCCCGTTTCTGGCTACCAGCACCTTGTAGCCAATTTCTGTGAGCATATCCTTGCACACGTCAAGAACTATAGCCTCGTCTTCTACGAGAAGAACCGTTTCTGTACCTTTCAAGATCTCTTCAGCCACTTTATGTTCTTCAAACACTGTGGCATCCTTTTCCGAGGCTGGCAGATAAACGTTGAAGGTAGTTCCGTGTCCTATTTCACTATAAACGTTTATCATGCCGCCATGGTTTTTGATGATTCCGTAGGCCGAGGCAAGACCGAGGCCGCTTCCCCTGCCCATCTCTTTTGTAGTAAAGAATGGCTCGAATATCCTTTCTTGAGTGGCCTTATCCATACCAACTCCAGTGTCAGTCACGGATATCTTAACATAATTGCCAGGTCTTACAGCAAATGGCTTGATATAGTTTTTGTCGAGCACAACGTTGCTGGTTTCAATGAAAAATTCTCCACCACCGGGCGTAGCCTCCCAGGCGTTGACATAGAGGTTTAGCAGAACCTGCTCAATCTGCCCTCGATCCACTTCGACTGGCCAGATCCCCTTTGGGTACTTACTGTGAATCCGCATCTCTTTTTTGGCGCGGCCGAAGAGTTCAAGGGTCTTCTCAATCAGCTCGTTTAGATCAGTCAGCTTGACCTCGTATTTGCCGCCCCTGGCAAAACCCAAGAGTTGTTTGGTGAGATCCGATCCCCTTTGAGCAATATCCTCTATTGCCTTAAGATGTTCAAAAAGCTGTGGGTCAGAGTCGGTACGCAAGAACATCAGGGAGATGTGGCCCATGATCCCCATGAGCAGGTTGTTAAAGTCATGGGCAATACCACCAGCAAGGGTACCAATGGACTCCATCTTCTGAGCTTGTTGGAGCCGCACTGCCAATTGTTTCTTTTCTTCCTCTATCTTTCCCCTTTCCTTCACCAACCGGTATTTTTCGATGTTGCTTTGAATTACTGAGGGAAAAACTTCTAACCAACCTGGATCCGTGGATTTGATAAAATAATCACAGGCCCCCTTTTTCATGGCCTCTACGGCAAGCCCCTCACTGCCAGCGCCGGTCATAATCACCGTAGGCATATCATAACCCTCTTTTTTCATTCTATCCAAAACATCAAGGCCTGTCATACCGGGCATTGAATAATCAGTAACTACCATATCATACTTCTTTTCTCGTAAGCTTTTTAGAGCGTCTTCTCCAGAAGTAGCAAAATCAAGGTCAAAATCATATTTGGCCAACTGCCTTTTTATAATGGTAGTATCAGTTGGACTGTCCTCAATAATCAGGATACTGACCCTTCCTTCTTTCATTTTAGATCTCCTGCCAGGTTACCTTGGAGGTAGTTCGGTGATAACCGTCCAGTAAAAATGATGAGCTTTCATCGCCTCGACAAATTTATTGAAATCCACGGGCTTAGTAATGTAGCTATTGACCCCCAAGTCGAAGCTCCTTATGATGTCTTCGTCTTTATCCGAGACCGTCAACATGGTTATGGGGATTCTCTTCAAGTCTGGATCGGCTTTCAGTGTCTTCAAGACATCTATACCGCCTATTCTGGGCAGGTTAATGTCCAGTAAGATCAAATCCGGTCGTGGCGCTTGGCTCCCGTCAGCATATTGTCCCTTGTGGTAGAGGAAATCCAGGGCCTCTTCACCATCCCTCACCACACACAACTTGTATTTGATGTCGCTTTTTTCAAAGGCCCTTCTGGTTATTTCGATGTCTACAGGGTTATCTTCCACCAATAATATTACTATTTCTTTCTGTTTTTTCTCTTTCATTTCTTCACCCCGCTCATGTCTAATCGCCCTTTGGGCAAGGTAAAATAAAAAGTGCTACCCAGGCCCAATTCAGATTCCACCCAGATCTTGCCATGATGCCTTTCAATTATCTTCTGGGTGATATGGAGCCCGGCACCTGTTCCTTCATAATCCTCCCTTCTGTGCAGTCGTTGAAACATTCCAAATATCTTTTGATAGTACTGTTCATCAATGCCCATTCCGTTGTCCTTAACGTAAAACTGGTGGTAATCCGCCGTACCTTGATACCCGATTTCGATCCTCGGGTTCTCCTTGTCCATGAATTTGACGGCGTTGCTAAGCAGGTTGGCAAAGACTTGTACCAGTTGCCCCCTATCGCAATATACGCTGGGCAAGTCCTGGGCAACAACCACTGCAACGTCTTTTTGGTCGATGCTATATTTGACCCGTTCAATCGCTTCCTCAATTATCCCTGATGCCTTGGTAGTCTGAAAGGAGGCCTCGGCGCGGGTAACTCTGGAAAGTGCAAGCAAGTCGTCGATCAACCTTTTTAATCGTTCTGCACTGTTCGTAATGGTTGCCAGATAACTCTCACCTTTCTGGTCCAAGTTATCGGCATAGTCTTCGAGGACAAATTGGGCAAAAGAGGTAATCCCCCTGAGCGGCTCCTTCAGGTCATGGGAAACTATATAGGTAAAGTCTTCCAGCTCCTGAGTTTTTTTCTGTAACTGCACTACCGATTTTTGTAGCGTCGCCTGGGCTTGTAGCAATTCTTCCCTTGATTTCTCCAGGTTTGCCGCCATCTGGTTGAAGGCAATTCCAAGATGTCCTATTTCATCATCTCTCTTGACAGGCACTCTGCGGCTGAGGTCCCCTTTGGCCATTACCACGGTAGCCCTGGTAAGTGATCTAACGGGGGCTATGACCAGATAATTCAGGAGAATCGCAATCAATCCTATCACTAAGGCCAGGCAAACTAAAAAATAGATGCTGCGTTGAGTCGTCATCGCATCTATGTTCTTCTCTATAGGTCCCCAGGCAATCCCCACCAACAATACCCCCAACACCTTCTCTTCGCTTCCATGGCACTTAAAACAGTGCTTCTCATTATGGATGGGCATGGCATGAGCTAGTATCTTTTCTCCCCTATATATCTCTAGGCCTTTAGCTAACGCATTCGTGCGTAAGGCCTCCTTGACCGTCTCAGACCTGCTGACCTTGCCTCTGCTGTCCGGGACTCCAGTGTACACGATGGTGCCGCTTAAACCAGAAATATACGCCACCCGCATATCCTCAAGTTCAATTACCTTCTGGAGCACAATCTGCACCTGATCCATCTCCCCATCAAGCATGGGATGCTCTATACTCTTCATCAGGGTATAGCTGACATCAAGGGCGCATTTTTCTTCCGCCTCCAACAGGCCGCTTCTACGTGATAGCACATCCAAGTACATAAAGATGCCCAGCACTATAACCAGTACCAGGCCTGTCCCCAATATGATCTTAGTTCTTAGGCTGGCCAGAAATATAAGCTTATCTCTTTCCATCCTTTCGCCATTTGCCATATATCTATCAATACCCTAATATGCCTATGCTGACGATGGCCTGTGGTGCCGACCTTTTACCATGCTCAGGGTGCTCTCATGCTCCTTTTCACCCCAGACGCCTGATAATCCAAATAGGCCCCTATGTAGGCTGCCTCAGCCAGCAATTCTATTTCTATATTCCGATCTGGAGCAACTCACGATAAGACTCTTATCGGACAGTAGCATAAAACTGAAAAACCGGTTAATCCACTGCATATTGTACCTGGCTGCCCCGCTCCAAAATTCCACGTATAGAGCTTGCCAACATCTTTAATTTTCAAGGTAATGTCAAGAATTTTGTGTAAAATTTTTGACAGAACCCTTACAGGGGAGACGGGTGTCTTCCGGGGCTTTATAAAAAAAGGCTGAATTTTTTATCTCGCCAGTTCAATAATGAAGTGCAACACTTGGAGAAATGGCCTTATGGCTGGTACTCTGGGTGGATATGGGAAAAAAATACAGGCACATCAGTCTTGAAGAGAGGGACAGGATAGCGGAGATGAAGTCGTTGGGGCAGACGGTGACAGAGATAGCTGAGGCGTTGGGGCGCTCAAAGAGCACCCTGTCGAGGGAGTTGAGGAGGAACTCTACGCCTGCATACAAAGTGCAGAAAAGGCAAGGGGTCAGGTCTACATATTTGGCATAAATACACCGGAGTGTGTAAATCGATGACGTCCATAAAATTATAAATTCTCTCCACTTCCCAAATTATACCGCACACCACATCTTTCCTACCATTGTCTCAGGCCGCTTTCTTCCGGGTGAGCTTGGCCTGCAGATCATCAAACAAACCATACGCCAGGAACCACGACCAGGGTCAAAAACAGAGAGGTAAGGAGATCCACCTTGGTGTGGCATGGTTTAGTCGCTGCCTCCGCCAAGTACCGCGTAAAGCCGCACCTGATTGGCGAGTTTGGCCAGGCGAAGCGAAATAAGCCCCTGTTGCGCGGCATAAAGGGATCGCTGCGCATCAAGGACACCCAGGTAGCTGTCAATCCCCTTTGAATAGCGTTTATTTGAGAGGCGATAGGTATCTGCAACGGCATTTGTCAGGGATTGCTGGGCAAACACCTGCTGGTCTACCGTGCCTTGCACGGCAAGAGCATCGGCCACTTCCCTGAAGGCGGTCTGGATCGTTTTTTCATACTGGGCCAGGGCAATTTCCCGTTCAGCCTTGCTGACCCTGTACGCGGCCCAGGTTCGGGCATCGAAAATCGGTACGGCGATCTGCGGGGCGAAGCTCCACGTGCCGGACCCGGAGCCGAAAAGACCGGACAGCTCGGCGCTGGCCGTCCCGACCGAGGTAGTCAAAGAAATACGCGGGAAAAAGGCGGCCCGGGCCGCGCCGATAAAGGCATACGCCCCTTTGAGCCGATGTTCCGCCGCGATAATGTCCGGCCGGTTCAAAAGTGCCTCGGAGGACAGGCCTGCAAAAATTTCTTTGGGCGGATTAACGCTTGCCAGGTCCGCCGGCAAGAGATTTTCCGGCACCGGAGAGCCGGCCAGAAGGTTTAACGCATTTTGGTCCTGGGCCGCCATTTGCGTGAAGCGGGCGACATCTCCCCGGGCGGTATCTAGTTGGGTTTGTGCTCGGCGCAGATCCAATTCGTTGGCGAGCCCGACTTCGTATTGCCGCTGGATTAAATTATAGATTCCCTGCTGAGTTTCAAGGGTGGACCGGGCCAGTTTGAGATTTTCCAGGTCAGCGGCAAGAGTCAGGTACACCCTTGCGACCTCGGACACCAGTGCGATCTGTGCGCCGCGGCGGGCCTCATCCGTGGCCAGGTACGCTTCCAGGGCCTGATCTTTCAGACTGCGAATGCGGCCGAAAAAATCGATCTCCCAGGAAATGATACCCAGATTGACACTGTATTGTTCCACGGTCTTTGCCGTCCCATTGTCTGAAAGATCGGCGGGCACGCGTTGCTTACTCCTACTGCCGACCGCATTGACCGCCGGGAATATCTCAGCCCGTTGAATGCCGTACAGGGCACGCGCCCTTTCCATATTCAAGGCGGCAAGCCGCAGATCCCGGTTGTTGTTTAGAGCCGTCTCGATAATCTGTTGAAGCTTTGGGTCGGTGAAAAATTCCTGCCAGCTCAGTTCCCGGACGGTCGGTGCTTCGGCTATGGCCTGCGTGTCTTTGTAGGCCGGGCCTTGTGGCCATTCTGCCGGAATCGGTGCCAAGGGCTGTGTGTATTTCGGGGCCAGGGAACAGCCGCCCAGAAGAACCAGCACTCCCCAAAATAATATTTGTCTTCTCATGTTAACTCACCTCTTGGGGGCCGGTGGATTCAATAGAGTGCTCAGGGGGTTGCCCTCTTTGTTTTCTTTTGAATATGTTGGATACAAGGACAAAGAACAGTGGAATAAAGATGAGATCGATGAACGTGGCGGAGAGCATTCCACCACAAACGGCGGTGCCGATGGCATTCATCGCGCCGGCGCCGGCGCCTGTGGAGATGGCCAGCGGCAGGACCCCGAAAAAGAAAGCCAGGGAGGTCATGATGACGGGTCGGAATCGTGTTTTTACGGCTCCAAGGGTTGCATCGATAAGGTTGTCGCCGCGTCCCAACCGTTCCTTTATAAACTGAATGATCAGGATGGCATTTTTTGTCGAAAGGCCGAGGGTGGTAAGGAATCCGATCTGGAAGTAGACATCGTTAGACAGTCCCCGAAATGAAGTGGCCAGTATCGCGCCTAATACACCCAGCGGCAGCATCAACAGATTGACAAAAGGGATGGTCCAGCTTTCATACAGGGCGGCCACACAAAGGAAGATTACGAAAATGGAAAAGGCGTACAGGATAGGCCCTTGAGCTGTTGCCATCCGCTCCTGGTAGGACAGCCCGGCCCAGTCAAAGCCGATCCCCTGGGGTAGCTTTGCCGCGATTTCTTCCATGGCGGTCATCCCCTCGCCGGTACTGTGACCCGGCGCCGGTTCGCCCCAGATGTTGATGGAAGAAAAGGCGTTGTAGCGCTCCAGCTTGGGAGAACCCTGAGCCCACCTGCAGGAGGCAAAGGAAGAAAAGGGTACCATCTTGCCCACGCTGTTCCGCACATATAGTTTTTCCATATCCTCCGGCAGCATGCGATAGGGGGCATCCGCTTGGGCATAGACCTTTTTGACCCGACCGGCCTGGATAAAGTCGTTGATATAGGCGCTGCCAAAGGCCGCCGCGATGGTGTTGTGAATGGAACTAATGGAAACCCCCAGCGCGCCGGCCTTGTCCCAATCAACGTCGATGTGGTATTCGGGCACATCTTCCATGCCGTTGGGTCGAACTCTGACCAGCCGTGGATCCTGGGCCGCCATGCCGAGGAGCTGGTCGCGGGCCTTCGTTAGTTTTTCGTGGCCCAGGCCGCCGCGGTCCTGCAACTGAAAATCAAACCCGGTGGCCATCCCCAGTTCGATGACCGGCGGCGGCGGGAAGGCAAAGACCATGGCGCCTTTTATCTGTGAAAATGCCTCCATGGCCCTGCCGGCGATGGCTTTGACCTTCAGGTCCGGCCGCCGACGCAGCTTCCAGTCTTTGAGCTTGACAAATCCCAGGGCCATGTTCTGCCCCTGGCCGCCGAAACTGATCCCGGCCACAGCCATGATGGATTCCACCCCGTCTTTCTCATGCTCCATAAAATGGCCCCTTACCCTGTTCATGACTTTTTCAGTCTGCTCAAGGGTGGAACCCGACGGCAGCATGGCCTGTACCATCAGGATGCCCTGGTCCTCATCCGGGATATAGGATGTGGGCATCCGATGAAAGAGGAATCCCACCGCCGTCACAATCAAAAGATATATAATCACGTACCGCGCTGTTTTTGAAAAGGAGCGGCCGACGACTCCCACATAGAGGCCTCTGATCCGAACAAAAACCCGATCAAACCGTCTAAAAAAGGGGCGCAGGAAAGAGACCGCATTATCCGCCGGTTCATGCCCGGCCGGTATCGGTTTAAGGAACGACGCGCAGAGGACCGGGGTCAGGATCAGGGCCACAACCACCGAAAGGAGCATGGAAGCGATGACGGTCACGGAAAACTGGCGGTAGAGAACCCCGGTGGAGCCCTGAAAGAAGGCCATGGGGCCGAAGACCGCCGAGAGCACCAGGCCGATGCCGATCAGGGCGCTGGTGATCTCGGCCATGGACTTGGCCGTGGCCTCCCTGGGCGAAAGGCCCTCCTCGGCCATGATCCGCTCCACGTTCTCCACCACTACGATGGCGTCGTCCACCAATAGCCCGATGGCCAGCACCATGGCGAACATGGTCAGCATGTTGATGGAGAAGCCGAAGGCCCCCAGAACCGCGAAGGTCCCCAGCAGCACCACCGGCACGGCGATGGTGGGGATAAGGGTGGCCCGGATATTACCCATGAAAAGATACATGATCACAAAGACCAGCAGGATCGCCTCGAACAGGGTCTTGACCACTTCGTCTATGGCCACCTTGGTAAATGGGGTGGTATCGTAGGGATAAATCACCTTCATGCCGGGGGGGAAGTAGCGGCTCATCTCCTCCAATTTTTGTTTAACGGCTTTGGCCGTATCCAGGGCATTCGCGCCGGCAGCCTGACGGATGGCCATGGCTGCGGAGGGTTTGCCGTTATATTTGGCCACGATATCGGAGCGCTCGGTCCCCAGTTCCGTCCGGCCGATGTCCTTGATCCGGACCACCGAACCGTCCGGATTGGTACGGATGGGGATGGCGGCAAATTCCTCCGGGGTCTGGAGCAGATGCTGAACGATGATGGCGGTGTTCAGGCGCTGCCCCTCCACGGCCGGCGTCCCGCCTAACTGACCGGCGGAGACCTCGACGTTGTAGGCCCTGAGCGCCAGGATGACATCCTCCATGGTCAGGTGATAGTTGGTCAGCTTGTCGGGGTTGACCCAGACCCGCATGGCATATTGGGTGCCGAAATTCTCGACTTCGCCCACCCCCGGCACCCGGGACAGTATCTTTTCCAGATTCGACTGGGCGTAGTCCCGCAGGTCGTCGCCGCTCATGCCGCCGTCTTCCGAAATCAGCCCGACTATCATCAGGTAATTTCTGGTGGATTTGCTGACCTTGACGCCGGAGCGCTGCACCACATCGGGAAGGCTGGCCATGGCGAGCTGCAGCTTGTTCTGCACCTTGGACCAGGCGATATCCGGATCTGTTCCCGGGGCGAAGGTCATCTCGACGCGGGCTGCGCCTGACGAAGAACTGGTGCCGGAGAGGTAAAGCATATCGTCCAGACCGGTCATCTTCTGCTCAATGATCTGGGTCACGGTGTTTTCTACCGTCTCCGCCGAGGCCCCGGGGAAAAAGGCATCGATGGCGATGGCCGGCGGGGCGATGGGGGGATACTGAGCGATGGGCATGTTGTATATTGCCAACCCGCCGGCCGCCATGATGACGATAGCGATGACCCAGGCGAAGACCGGACGATCCAGAAAGAATTTAGATAACATCACACGTCTCCATCACTTTGATTTTGCGGCCGGTTGGGCCGTACGCGCGGGGTCCGCAACTTCTTTCCGGCCTGCGTCAAAAGGAACCGCTTTAACAGAAGCGCCGGGCCACGCTTTTTGCATACCCTCGACGATCACACGCTCGTTGGGTGTAAGCCCTGCCGAGACGAGCCATTGGTCGCCGATGGCCCGGTCGAGAGTGAGCATCCTCTGCCCAACCTTTCCCTCGCCGTCCACGATCAGCGCGAAGGGGTTTCCCTTTGGATCGCGTGACACGGCCTGCTGAGGAATCAGGATGGCCCGTTCATTGGCGCCTTCTTTCACCACCGCCCGGACGAACATGCCCGGCAGGAGAACGCCTTTTGGATTGCGAAAGACAACCCGCAGGATGACGGACCCGGTAGTAGGGTCCACCGTGACGTCGCGAAACTGGAGCGCCCCTTCCCATGAATACGCCGTGCCGTCTTCCAGGATGAGCTTGACCTTGTTCTGGTTTGTTCCGTTTTGATTGAGGCGGCCGTCCTCCAGGCGGCGCCTCAATCGCTGCAGTTCGGTGGTGGATTGGGCCACATCCACGTAAATGGGGTCCAGTTGTTGAATGGTTGCCAGGGCTAGTGGCTGATGCGCCGTCACCAGCGCCCCATCCGTTACGTTGGATCTGCCGATGCGGCCGGAGATGGGGGCGATGACACGGGTGTAGCCCAGATTGATACGGGCCATCTCCACGGTCGCCTTACCATATTGAATATCAGCCTCGGCCTGCTTCAGGGCAGCCGAGGCGTCGTCGTAGTCCTGCTGACTTACTGCTTTGTCGGCGAGCAATTCCCGGTAGCGATCGACCCTCAAACGGATTGAGGGCATATTGGCCTCGGCTCTGTCGAGGGCGGCCCTGGCATTGTCGAGCGCCGCCTGAAAGGGGGCAGGATCGATCTGGTAAAGCACCTGTCCGGCCTTGACATCGGAACCTTCCCTAAACAGACGTTTCTGGATGAGGCCGCTGACCTGGGGCCGGATTTCCGCGATGAGATAGGCGGATGTGCGGCCCGGTAATTCAGCGGTAAGCACGACTTTTTGTGGCTGGATTGTTACCGTGGCTACTTCCGGGACAGAGGGCGGCGGAGATTGCTGCCGGCGGTCGCAGCCGCCCAGCAAAAGGCCGCCTAACAGTGCCGCCAAAACCACACTCCATTTAAGTGGTTCATAAACATTTCCGTTGAGTTGCATCAGAGATCCTCCAAATATCGATGACGAGCGGATTGAATTCTCAAGGCCCCATGAACATGCACAGCGAGCGCATTCCCCGCTGCTTGCAGCGGGGAGCTTCAATAATTACGGGTCAACCAACCACTCACTACTGACCACTGACTACTGTCTTTAACAGCGTTCCTGTGGCCCGTTTTAGTCGCAAGTCTGCCAACTGATAGTTAAGTCTTGCCTCTGCCAACTGTCTTTCTGCGGTAACCAGCAGGGTGTTGGCATCCATCACATCTATACTATTGGCCAGGCCGAACTCAAACTGTTTAGAGGTGGCATTGTAGTTATCCCTGGCAAAAGCGAGCTGGTCTTCAAGGGATTTCAAGATTTCCCTTTGAGTTATTAGATCCAGGTAAGCATTCTCAACCTCTATATTTATGGTCTTTTTTAAATCTTCATAGATGAGTTCAGATTGTCTTTGTTTGGCCTCTGCCTCTTTCACCTCCGCCCTTCTAAGTCCGCCCTCAAAGAAAGGGAAGTTTAGCCTGAGCCCCCCATAAGCGGTTTCTTCCAGTACAAAAGTGGAGGCCGGGCTGTCTTCTTTCCGTTTGTACACACCCTCGATAGAAACGGTCGGCCAGTAGGCCCCCCGTACATATCTGACCTGGTCTTCTGCCGCTTTCCTCTGGATATCCAGACCTTACCTCTGAGCGTTCTACGATAGCCTCTTCTTTTAGTGAGACGAGAAAACGGTCTTTGAAGGTTTCGGCTTTGCCCCCGGATTCTTTAAGGTCGTAGTCTTCGTTCATTCCCACCAGCCGGGCCAGCACCGCCTTTGCCAGTCTGAGGCTGTTTTCCGCCCTCACCAGTTCCGACTGCGCGCCGGAAAGCTCTGCCTCGGCCCGGAGGAGGGCGGTCTTGGTTACCTCACCTACCTTGAGTCTTATGGCGGCGGCATCCCTGTGCTTGGTCAACCTCTCCACATTGGCCCTGGCGATCTCCACGGCCTTTTGGGCCATCAGGACATCGTAATAGGCCGAGGAGACTCCCAAAAGATATTCCTCTTTCGCTGTATAAAGGTCATGCCGGCTTTTTTCTATGTTTTCCTTTGATATTTTAAAGGCGGTAAGTTCCCGGCCGCTTAAAGATAAAGTCTGGTCGAGCCTTAACCCCCATGATGTAGAATCTTCAGGTTGGATAATGAACCCTGACCCCGAGGTCTTGTCGTCGCTATACCTTGTGTAATCCCCAAAGACAGAGAGCTTGGGCAGTAATACGGCAAGGGCCTTGTCCCTGACTCTTTCTGTGATATAGAGATCTTCTTCTGACATCTTTATCCTTTCCGTGCGCTCCAGCGCTATCCGGTAAAGGTCGTCGAGTGAATACTCCTGGGCAGCGGCCGGGCTGTTAAATGTCAGAACCGCCACCAGAAGAGTTAATACATACGCCAGGAAAACAAGCCGTAACTTGATCATGCCGCCTTTCTCCTTATCCCGTTTAGTATTAACTGGTAAAGAGACTCCCCGTATTTTTTTAAGTCTCTGATCTGACCGAAGAGATAATCCATAGTGGCCCCTCTCAGACTGAAAAGTATTACCTCTGCCGTCTCTTCGCAGTTGATATCTTTAAATATTCCTTTCATGACTCCTTTTTTGAGTATGCCCGTGACCAGCCGTTGCTGTGAGTCAAAGAAGGTCTTTTTGAGGTTTTTTTTAAATTCCAGGTCGTACTCTTTGATGTGCATGGAGATCAGGCCGGTATTTTTGATAGCGTAATCCAGGTGGTATTCTATCAAGGCCTTTAGAGCGGCGAGCGGTTCTTTATCCCTGAGCATCTCAGTGTGCTTCCGGAAGGTTTCTATGTGGTCACGCGTGAGTTCGAGATAAAGCTCTTCCTTATTCTGAAAATAAATATAGATACCCCCGATACTTATACCGGCCCGCCGGGCGACCTCCCGGATAGTGGTCCCTGAGTAACCCCTTTCTGCGAAGACCTCGTTGGCTGCCTCAAGGATAATCTTTTTCGATTCAGTTGCCTTACGTCTGTTCATACTGTTTGTGGGGCGTTTCCGCCCCGGCTTGTGACTTTACTTTAGCTATCGGCTTTCAGGGTATTGACCATATCAATATTCCCGTAAGGGTGAACGCATGTTCAGGTGAACATATGTTCACTATATATTGAAGGCCCGGGCTATTGTCAAGGGAAAATGTAATCCCAAATCCACCGCCTATTTTACTGGGCGCTAATTTCATGCCTCTTCTGTAGGAGCACCTTCCAGGTGCGA
>JASEGX010000233.1 GCA_030017815.1 Thermodesulfobacteriota bacterium
CACGGTTCAAGGTTAGAGAGCGATGAAGATTGATATGAAAAGCGCAAAGTAGCAACCGTGAACCTGACAACCTGAGTAATTACTCTTAAACCTTGTATGGATTTACGGTCATAACCGGACAAGGAGCGGATTTTACAACCTGTCCGGCAACGCTTCCAAAGATAGCCTTGTCCAGCCCCTTCCGTCCGTGGGTACCCATAACTATTAGACCAATCCCTTCAGCCGTGACTAATTTGTTTATCTCTTCACTGATGCCACCGATCACGACGCGAGTCTCCAAGTTTTTAAAACCTTCAAGGTGCTCCTCCACAAAGTTCTGCATATTCTTCTCAGCCCCTCGAGCCACTTCGCCTTCAAAGGCAGCCAGCGAGCTATGTGGAATATAACCAGCATAATGCCCCAATCCCTCAACTACATAAATAAGATACAATTTGGCATTAAACTTCTCAGCAAGGGTAACGGCATAAGGGACGATTTTTTTTGAACTCTCTGAAAAATCAACCGGACACAAAATCTTTTTAATTTCTTTCATGACCGCCTCCATATCCATAGTATGTAGAAAACGCCTTTTGTTTTACGTTATCAATTGCTGTTTTGCTTGTCAAGGTAAAAGCCCACTCTATGGTATCAGGAGGTGATCGGTACCTTAACGATGCAGGCGGTACCTTCTCCTACTTTACTTTTTATGTCGATAGTCCCGCCGTGGTCCTCAATTATCTTTCGCGAAATAGCCAGTCCGAGTCCTGTCCCCTTGGGTTTTGTCGTAACAAATGGGTTAAATATATCCTGAAGCTTCTCACTAGGGATTCCCTTCCCGGTATCCGTGACTATAACTTTGATCATCTGGCCTTCCATATCCGTGGTAATGTCCAGTTTACCGCCCTGGGGCATGGCCTCGACTGCATTTTTAGCCAGATTGATAAGGACCTGCTTAATCTGCCGGGGATCAAACGAGCTGGCCGGAATATCAGACTTCAGTGATTGGGTAAATTCTATTCCCTGTTTTTGAAGCTCTTCGGACATCAAGTTATAAACATCTAACGCCACATCATTGATATTCTCTATGCTCTTCTGGGGCTGGGCCATTCTCGCAAAATCTGATACATCGACAAGCAAGCCTTCCAGCCGCTTTATCTCGTCAGTTACGATCCGTAGTTTTTTTCTGTTCGGGTCTTCAGGTCCCAGAGACTCAAAGACCTGTTTGGAAAAACCGCCGATGAGCATAAGAGGGTTCTTGATCTCATGCGCCATATGGGCGGCGCCCTTACCGAGGGTGGCTAATCTTTCCGCCCGCAGGTTCCTTTCGTACATGCGGCTTAATTCTTCCCTGGATCTCTTTAATTCCGAGACCATATGACAAAAAGAATCGCCTAGTTGAACTATCTCGTCCCCTACATGCTCCCTGTACACCACGCATTCGCGACACTCCTTAAGCTTGTCCGGGAACTTTCCCATGGGCTGACCCCTACAGAGGGTGCCATCGACAAACCAACACATCACATCGGTGCGCCCATAGGAAGGACAGTCTTTCTTATCACAGTTTTCCAGCTCCCAACACCTTACCCCCTTGCCTAAATCAAGCTTAACCTCCAGGTTGCCACGGCTGACCTCGTCAGTCCACGCAGTCAGTACTGACATAGGGCGGGTGATAGCCTTTGTCAGCCACTTATTTAAAACAAAACCTATGAGGGTGATAGAGATGATAAAATAAAAGAGATCGCGGCGCAGATGGCCACCGACCATTTCTTCGATACGATCCCATTTATAACCAACCGTCAAAACCCCCAGGAGATCTGGCTCTTCTCCATGGCATTTAAAACATGCCTTTTCGTTAGGTATGGGCAGGGCATAGCGGAGGAGTTTCTGCGGTTTCTCGGGATGTTCCACCCACCGCATCTCCAGACCCTTGGTCAGCTTACCGGCACGTAAGGCCTCCAGGGTAATGCCGGATTCCGTCACCCTCCCGATATTACCTTCTTCCACACCACTATGGCGTATAACACCTTTGGCATCACACAAATGCACGACATCAATATCCCGTAATGTACGCAGGCGCTCTAATATGCTCTGGACCTGCTCCATCTCGCCATCGAGCATCGGATATTCAATGCTCTTCATGACGGTATCACTGGTTTCTGCAGCCTTTCTCTCCTCTTCCTCCAGGAAATCCTTTCGGTGCGATACGACATCTATATATGTAAAGGTGCCCATGCCTATAAGTAAGATTAGCACTACACCCAGCATAACCTTTACCCGAAGGCTGCGCAAAAGTAAGAAAGCTTTTAGTTTTTCTTTAAGATGCACCATTCAGACCTTCTTTCTGTAGTGAACGTCATTTGTCACTGATAACAGATACCAATGATTAAATATCCCCCACGATTAACCAATGACTGATGACTCATGACCAGTGACATTGCCTATAAATCAGTACCCCGGGTGTCTGTGTCCGCTATGACAGGTAGTACAGAGATTTTTGGGAATGGTCAAGGTCTTCTGGTGTTCCTCTTTAGTCGGGGCCTTGAGATGCAAACTGGCCGGGCCATGACAGGATTCGCACTGCTTATTAGCCATATGCAGAGTCTCTTCTACGTTGCGAAACCCGCCCGGCTGTCCAAAACCTGTAACATGGCAACGAAGGCAATTCGGATCATGGTCTTTCTTTCTCATCTGGATAATTCGAAAATTTTTAGAGTACTTCCACGTTAAGTATGTCTCTACCTCTTTCGGGTGGCACTCTTTACACTTTGCCATCCCCACATAGGTAGCCTTCTCCTTTGCCGCCCGCGCTGTTTGTGAGGTAAACAACAAGCCCATACCGTAAGTAAAAAATAACCAAAAAGCCACTATCATAATAAATATTTTCATTATCCCCTGACACCCCCTGTTACTTGTTTTTGTAACCAGTTGCAATAGTTATAAATTAGGACGCAGATTTTCGCCGATACCCGCAGAAAAATGTTTTTTTATATTCCTACATTCAACCTTGAAGTGCAACAAATGGAGAAGCTACTTCTGACGGTGTTTT
>JASEGX010000234.1 GCA_030017815.1 Thermodesulfobacteriota bacterium
ACCCGGCAAAAAGGGCGCTTACTCCTATATCAAGGCAGCCCGCTATAAGGGAATTCCGCATGAGGTAGGGCCTCTGGCCAGGATGTGGATAACCAATCCTGTCTTAAGCAAACAGGCCAATAGATTCCTCGGCATTGATGAAGCAAAGGATGTGCGCATGCGGAATCTTGGTGAAAAGGCTTTTTCCATCATGGGGCGGCACGTAGCCCGGGCGGAAGAGGGCTACATGGTGGCCAAGGCCCTTGGGCAGTGGTTGGATGAATTGACTCCAGGCGAGTCAAGTGTTATCATGAAACCTGTTCCCAAGTCCGGCCAGGGGATTGGTCTAAGTGAAGCGCCCAGGGGATCGGTTGGCCACTGGATCAAGATTAATAATAGCAAGATAGCCCAATATCAGGTGATTGCGCCTACTACCTGGAATGCCTCGCCCCGTGACGATAAGGGACAGAGGGGGCCGATTGAAGAAGCCCTTATCGGGACCCCGGTACCGGATCCGGAAAATCCCTTCAACGTAGTGCGGGTCATACGTTCTTTTGACCCGTGAATTGGTTGTGCCGTGCACGTGTTGCACGTCGATACCAACAAGGTTTACGAGATCAGGGTCAGCTAAGACCCTGCTCACTTAGGGCATGGAAATGGCTGCCGGCAAACAGAACCGCCGGCAGCCGTCTTTTTATGTAAGGTGGATTATGGATGGTCAAAAGATATTAATTGTCGGCGTGGGTAATCTTCTCCTCCAGGACGAGGGGATAGGGGTGCATATTATCCAAGCCTTTCAAGACAGGGAGCTTCCCGCCCATGTGGATTTGTTGGATATGGGTACGGCCACCATGAATTTAGCATTTTATCTGGATGGGGTACAAAAGGTGATAATTGTTGATGCCCTTAAGGCCGGGCAGGCGCCGGGGACAATTTATCAGTGCCGTCCTGAAGACCTCATCGCAAACAAAGAAGGTCCGGTTTCCCTGCATGACCTCGGTGTGGTGGAGTCCCTTTCCATGTCCAAAAAACTGGGTTATTCGCCGGAGGTGGTAATAATCGGCGTCGAGCCCAAGGCCATTGACTGGGGGATGGAGTTAACGGATGAGATTCAGAAACAGGTGCCGGCCATCATTGATATCATATTAAAGGAATGTCAGAGAAATGGAGGCTAGAGCTGAAAGCTGAAAGCTGACGGCTACACTTGAGGAAATGGCAACCAAGGCTGCATTAAGACGTCGCATCCTCAATATCCGCGACAGTCTCCCCCCTTTAGAGCGTAAGACATGTTCAGAGACCATTGCCGTTCGCCTTATGGCCCTGCCGGAATGGAACCAGGCTAAGGGCGTTTTTTTATATGTCTCCTTCCGGAGCGAGGTAGAGACGCAGTACATAATAGAGGCGGCACTGGAGCAAGGTAAGGTGGTGGCCGTTCCGTACACGGATTATGAACGAGGGGTCATAGTCCCGTCTGTTTTAAAAGACTTAAAATACGATTTAGCTCCACGCCGTTTCGGCCTTCTGGAACCGAAGGATACCAGCCTCAGGCCGTTATCCCCGGAGGATATAGACATTACCGTAGTACCGGGTTGTGTTTTTGATAACCGGGGAGGACGTATCGGATATGGGATGGGCTTTTATGATCGTTTTTTACCGGACCTGCCGGGCAGTTCCTTAAAAGTAGCCCTGGCCTATGAGATCCAGATAGTGCCTTTAGTACCTTTAGATGCGCACGATTGCCTGATGGATATGATCATTACCGAAAAACGCATTATTGCAATATCTTCTTAGTTAAGCCGTAGAAATTCCCAGCATTTTTTCCAACTTGTGGAGATTTTTGGGGTCACCCATAGCTATAAGTATATCGCCTACCTGTATCCTGGCATCCGGTGGGGGGTTATAAATCATTTCGCCTGAAGCCCTCTGGATAGCAATTATAATCAGTCCTAATTCCTGCCTTATCCCGGATTCCTTAAGCGGCACATCTGTAATGCGAGACGGGGCGCGTACCGGTATCTCCTCTATTTGCAGCTCCATGCCTCCTCTGTGCACAGCCAGTTCGATGAAGTCGGTTACTGCCGGTCGTAAAATTACCTGGGCCATTTTACGCGCTCCGATATGGTATGGTGAAATAACCCGGTTTGCTCCGGCCTGTAAGAGATTTCGTTCAGCCTTTTCATCAACGAGCCGGGCCATGATATAAAGACCCGGGTTCAGACCGCGGGCAGTGAGTATGATATATACGTTATCAGCGTCGGAAGATACTGTGGCTACCAAGCCCTTAGCCTTTTGGATATTGGCCTTAAGTAATGTGTCTTCCCGTGTGGCATCGCCTTCGATAAATAGATGTCCCTGCTCTTCAATGGTTTTTATCAGGTCCGGTCTGTTTTCGATAATCACGAGGGGCAAGGGTTTTTGGGCAATTTCCCGGGAGATAATCTGTCCAATGCGGCCATAACCGCATATAATGTAATGGTCTTTTAATGCGGCAAGCTGTTTTCCCAATTTTCTCCTCCCCAAAAGCCTTCTAAATTGGCCTTCTACCATGATCTGGGTTATGGTTCCGAACATGTAAAACACAAAACCAACGCCCATGATAAGCAAGCAAATTGTAAAGAACCGTCCTGAACCGCTCAGGGGCCGAACCTCCCCATATCCAACGGTGGTTAAAGTAATAACGGTCATGTAAAGGGCGTCTGAAAAGCCCCATTTCTCGATAAGCATATAGCCGCTCGTTCCGAAGGCTATAACAAAAATGAGAATAGTGATGCCGATGAGAATATTGCGGGATTGAGATTGTACCATGGCTGATGAACTCGTAAAAAGTCAAAGTTTGGACGAAATGTTTTTAAATTTATAGCATTTTCTTATAGTTAAGGCAAATGTTTAACAAATCCAAATCCACCGCCTAATAGCCCGCTGCTGTGTCGCAGCAGGGATGCTGCTCCTACGGAGAGAACGATCCCCTACCCGTAGGAGCGGCTTCCAGCCGCGACTGGTGCGGTGACAGGCTTGGTTAGCTCAAACCCATCTATCACCCTG
>JASEGX010000032.1 GCA_030017815.1 Thermodesulfobacteriota bacterium
GTCGGTGCACGGTGAACTGTGAACGGTGAACTATTTCCATAGCTACGCCGCAGTGGTTGCGAGGCTTTAGCCGAAGCAAACTCGGAGATTCCTCGCTTCGCTCGGAACAGGCTCCGGATGCGGCGCAACGCAGCAAATGGACTTTTTACGAAGCCGTCTCCCTTTATTACTCAAAGAGTGTTAATCCGGATTCATCAAGCCGTTTTCTCAGAACCCGGGACTTATATTGTTCTTCTGCTTTTTGCACTGGAGTAATGGCCTCACTGGAGGCTATCCGCCTGACAAGAGCTTTATTCGTATGCGTAAAAAAAAAGATTTTTCGGCCGTTATCGCCGCCTACATCCTCAGCTAATAGTGGAATACCTTCCAGCTCTAAAAATTTTTTTGCAAAATCAATATTGGCCTGCGGGACATTTCCATCTGCTTTCCTGAATTTTATGACATGGCCCCCGCCAAAAATTTTTGCCTTGAATTTTTTTCTGTTTCCACCCATTTTTATCAGCTCGCCGATCAGTAACTCCATAGCGAACATTCCATAACGGCCGGCCTCGGTCAGGAGCAGATTTTGAGGACTGACCACACCGGGTAGCATAAAATGATTCATGCCTCCGATCTTATGTTCTTCGTCAAATATGCATGTGGCTATGCAGGAGCCCACCATCGTAGATATTACTTCTCCATCAGCAGTGGCATAATATTCTCCGGGCATCAAAATTATGACCGTTTTATTTAATTGAGGATGATAAGTACGATACATGGTTATGCTTCAGAAATTTTCTGGTATATAGTCCTTCCCATAGGATAAAATTTATCATTTAATCCAATCAAGGACTCGGAATGTCCCAAAAAGAGAAAACCATCGTCCCTCAGCGCCCTGTAAAATGTATTTAAGATATCTTTTTTCGCCTCTTTTCCCATGTAGATCAGCACATTGCGGCAAAAAATGATGTCAAAGGGAACCCGAGTGAGTCTCCCATCCATAAGGTTGTGTTCTTCAAAAGAAATCATATTATCGAGTATCGGCTTAACCTGAAGGCAGCGGAGACCGTCTAAGGTGATCTCTGCGAAAAAATTTCTCAAATACGGGGTAGGAATGTTTTTTTTTATACTATGCGGGTAAATACCTGTGCGCGCCACTTCTAAAATCTCCCGGCTTATATCCGTGGCCATAATTTTTATTTTCCAGGACGGGTGCTGCCCCCAGAAAGTGTTCGTAGTAATGGCTACGGTATATACCTCTTCACCGGTAGAGCAGCCGGCACACCAAACGGCTAGTCTTCTAACACCGGTTTTTTCTCCTTCTTGCAGAAGGTGGGGGAAAACTACATCATTTAGGAATTCGAAGTGATGTTTTTCTCTGTAGAAATGTGTGGTGTGAGTGGTTAAACAGTCAACGGCCCTGGCCAGTTCGCCCTCAGCATCCGGGGCATGCCGCAGATATCGAGTATAGGCATCGATCGATTTCAGCCCTAAGGATTTAAGCCGGCTGTTTAATCTGGATGTGAATAACATTTTCTTATGTTCAGATAAAAAAATACCTGTTTTTTCTCCTATCAGTTTTTGGAGGGACTTGAAGCCCAGGTCGTTTTCTTCAGAAAGAGCACGGCCGTTCTTAAGCGGTTGCATCCAGTTCTTCCAATTCCTTTTCATCCAGAATTCGTTCCAGATCCAGTAAGATGATTAAACGGTCATCCTGTTGGGCCACGGCTTTTATATATTCCGTCCGTATGGAAGGAGAAAGCCTGGGTGTAGGCAAGATTTCTGCCGGGCTGAGTGAGATGACGTCTGAGGTAGTATCTACGATAATGCCCATGATACGCCCCGCGATTTCCAGGACAAATATAACTGAAAATTTGTTGTATTCCTTTGGCGGCAGATTAAACTTGAGCCTCAAGTCAAAGATGGGAAATATAACGCCGCGCAGGTTAACCATCCCCTTTACAATATCCTTAACCCCGGGTACCCGGGTAAAACGGCGATAGCCGATGATTTCTCTTATCTTATTAATTTCTATCCCGTATTCTTCGTCATCAAGATAAAAGGTTATATACTGTTCTTCCATGTGGCCTTTGGCTCCTTAGAATTCTTCAAAACCTTCCTCCATGTTGATATCTGCTTCTTCCGGGGATATCTCTTTAAGCACGGCCTTTTGCAACATATCCTGACGTAAAGGCCTTTTTACCGGGGGCGCAGTCCCCCTTTTTTCTCTTCCGGTGAGGGTTGTCGGAGTCAACGGCTCTTCCTCTATGGAATCTTCATCTGCCCCGGCCACGGCAAATTCCCTGGTTAACTTTTTCAGTAGCGCGGCCTTAGTCGCCAGCGTTTGACTGGCGCCTGCTAATTGTTCAACCAGAGCGGCATTTTGCTGTACAACATCCCCCATATCGGTAACGGCCTGATTCACTTGCTCAATACTGCGTGATTGTTCCTGAGTAGCTGCCGAGACCTCAGAAACGGCTTCGGATACGGCAGTGATGCATCCGGTTATCTTTTCCAGACTGCCGCCGGTTTGACCGACTAACTTATGGCTTTCTTCAATCTTAGCCATACTGTCGTGGATGAGATTCTGTATATCTTTAGCTGCCTCCCCGCTTCTCTTGGAAAGATTGCGTATTTCCGTGGCTACCACCGCAAAACCGCGGCCGTGTTCACCGGCCCGGGCGGCCTCCACCGCGGCATTAAGGGCCAGGAGATTGGTCTGAAAGGTGATCTCGTTAACCAGGTCCATAATTTCTACAATTTTTTTGCTGGCGGTCCACACCTCAGTCATGGCATAAACAGTTTCTTTCACTACCGATGTTCCTTCCTGCGCCAGAGTCACGGATTCCTGAGCCAACTGGTTGACCTTCATGGTATTGGCAGCGTTCTGGCTGACATTGGCGGTCATTTGTTCAAGGGTGGCGCCGGCTTCTTCTATAGTGGCAGCCTGCTCCTGAGTCCGCTGCGACAGGTCCTGATTACCCGCGGAGATCTGATTTGTCCCCTGAGCCACTATGTTCGCAGTCCTTTTTGTCTGCTTGATGAGCGAACCGATCTTCTCGAACATCTCGTTGACTTTGTCTGCCAGCCGGTCCATGAGGTCTTTTTTACCTATGGACTCTACTCTGGCCGTGAGATCTCCCCCGGCGGCTTTGTCCAGGACATTAAGCAGATTGTCGCCCCGTCCTTCCAGATACCGCCTTTGCTCTTCTTCCTTAGCGGCTGTTTCTTTGAGAATCTTTTCTGCTTCGACCCTGGCGGTAATATCATGGAATATCTTGAACCCTCCCAGGACCTTGCCGCTGGAGTCTTTAAGAACGGCGGCACTGGCCTCTATAGGAATAGTTTTCCCATGACGGTTAACGATTTCACAATACACCCTTCCTCCCGCCTGGCCTGTTTCCATGCTTCTTTTTAATCCGCAGTCGGTCTTGCAGATGTTGCTGTTGAAGACGTTCCAGCACTTTACTTTGCCTTCCACTTCTTCTTTTTGATATCCGGTTACGGCCGCAGCGGCATCGTTCATATAGGTTATGGTAAGATCCGGATCGACAACGAAGAATGGATCGCTGATCCCGAGCTTCAGACTGTTCGCATATTCTATCCTGTCACGCAGGTGTCGCAGCATGGTATTCACGTTATGATTGAGCTCTTCTATGGAATCCTCGCCTTTCACTTCGATAGTTACATTTACATCTCCTCCGGCTACCTGTTTTGCCTTATCTGCCAGGTAGTGGATGCGCCGCGTGATGAGGCGGGTTATCAGATAGTTAAGGATTACAACCAAAGATATGACTCCCAGTGCCCCGGCCATGATATACCGGTTTCTAAGAGAGGCGATAGAGGCATAATCAGCGGCTACGGATTGACGCACCACCAGAGAGCCCAGCACCCTTTTGGCCGGGGCATGGCAGTTGTAGCAAGCCGGTTCATTAAGAATAGGATGAAAGATAAGATTATATGGTTCACCATTGATAGTCTGCAGGAATGGCCGTCTGGGATCCGTGCCGGTAGAAAGTATATCGCTCAGGGTCTTTGTGAGTTCAGGATCCGCTAATAGATTTCCGAGCTTGGTTCCGACGGTTTCTTCATGACTGGCATAGAATACAGTCTGGTCGGCATCCGTTATGTAAACCTCTATCCCCTTCATAGCCGTTTTGATGTCCCTTAGTTGTTGCTTGACTGCGGCCATATCACCGATGGCCATGGGGTGTTTTATCCCCGCGTGCGTCATGTCCGCCAGTTCCATCTCAAACCGCGTTACTTTATCCAGGACATCCTCTCTATGACTATTAACGCCAAGGTATATAAGGACACCCATAAAAAGCGCCGAGGTCAATATTAGTGCAATCAGAATCTTGAATCGCAATCTCTTGTTGATGTAGGACTTAAGTAATTTAAGCATGGGAAACCCCCCTTTTGATTCAATGGACTAGCTCATGGACCCGATTTCGACCAAAGAATAGATGATCCAGACCATATACGTCCAGGACGAGAGCTACGCTGCCATCAGGCATAATAGCGCCTCCGGCAATCCCGGAAATTCTACGGAAATTTTTCTCCAGGTTTTTAATTACGACCTGCTGATGATCAAGTATTTCGTCCACGCCCAGGCCCAGGATCCTTTTTTCACTGCTTACAAAAACGACCAATGGTTCTGTATCTGTTTGCCGGCGTTCTATACCCAGGAGTCTATCCAGGTGGATGAGCGGCACGTATGAATCCCCCAAACGCACTACCTCACCCTTGCCTTCTATGGTCTTTAAGTTGCCTTTTTCAAGCTTGGCTGTGCTTAGAACGGTTAGTAAGGGTATGACAAAAATATCAGCCCCTACGCCGACATACATACCATCAATAACCGCCAGGGTTAAAGGAAGCTTTATGACGAAGGTAGTTCCTTTGCCCTTTTCGGAAAAGATATCGATCGTCCCTCCCAATTGCTGAATGTTATTCTGTACTACGTCCATCCCTACCCCGCGGCCGGATATAGAACTGACCTTCTTAGCGGTGGAAAATCCAGGAATAAATAGAAACTTGTAAATCTCTTCAGGCAAGGGCTGGTCGTTTTCTTTGATCAGGCCCCGCTCTATAGCTTTTTGCCGCACTGCTTCTGCGTCGATACCGCGGCCATCATCACTAATTTTAATGTATATCTTGCCTTCCTGTTGGTAAGCGTTAAGGTTGATGATTCCCTCCGGGGATTTGCCCGACTGTTTTCTTTCGTCAGGAACTTCGATCCCGTGGCCAATACAATTGCGTATTATGTGCGTTAAAGGATCGTTTATGTGTTCGATAACATCCTTGTCCAGTTCTGTCTCTCCCCCGCCCAGAATAATCTTAATCTGCTTATGTTGCTCCCGGGCCAGGTCCCGGGCCATTCTTTGAAACCTTTGAAATGTGCCTTCGATAGGAAACATGCGGAGACGCATAACCTGTTCCTGCACCTCCCGGCCAATCCTGTTCAGGCTATCCGGCTCACTGCCCAATTTTCTGGTGACGTCCGGCGGCAAATCCCCCAGGATGGCGGAAATTCGCGCCAGTTGTATGGTCATTTCTTCCACCATGTTTGCGAGCTGGTCGAGCTTATCTGTATCTACTCGTACCGTGGACTTCCGAAGGACAGCCCGGCTTTTTTCCTGGAGGTCAACGATATTGTTTAGTTCAGCTGGAGAGATTTTGCCCTTTTCTAATAAAGCTTCTCCCACTTTTTTCTGCTGGGTGAGGACTTCTTGTATTTCCTGCTCGCTGACCAATTTTTGATCAATTAATATCTCTCCCAGCGGCTTGTTAGCCATTCTGGTGTCCACCCCGTCCCGAAAATGTGATGATACGTCTCTTATGGAAATCTGGTTTAATTCATCTTCCTGGACAAAGACGAACACCTTTTCTATAGTGGACAGAGGTCGGTCGGTTTTGATCAGGAGCCGCCAGGCAAGGTAAAGCTGGAAGGGGTCCATTTCCATAAATGGCGGCAGAGAAGACAGGTCTGTCTCTACGGATATTATCTCAGCCAAATCTCCCAGTTCATAAAGCAGCATCAGCGGATCCTGTCCGGTCTGGAAGATGTCCTTACGAAAGCGCATATTAATCTCATAATAAGATCCCTTAGAAGATTCCTTCTGGCCGCCGGACATGCCGGTAGTTATTGGCGCAGTTACCCGGCCTTCTTCTTGTTCTGCGGCGAGCCCCAGAAACCGTTTCACTTTTTCGGCCATGGCCGGAAAGGCATCCAGCCCTACGTCCGGCTTTCCCTGGGCCGCACTTTCCACCGCCGATTTTATAAGATCGTGGTTTTCCAGGAGAAAGGAGACCAGATTTTGGGTTATAGACAGTTGTTTACTGCGTATCCTTTCCATGAGGTTTTCCAGGAGATGGGTATGTTCAGAGAGCTGAGTAAAGCCAAGCATAGCCGAGCTGCTCTTCATGGTGTGCATCGCCCGGAAGACCTCGTTAATAACGGACTGATTTTGTGGATCAGATTCCAGGGTCATCAGGCTATGTTCCATGGTTTGCAACAATTCTTCAGCTTCTGAAAAGTAGATCTGTAAAAGCTCGTCCTGTTCCATAGTCTATTCTCAACGAACAAACTTTCTTACGACCCAAAGGAGTTGTTCCGGCCGAAAAGGTTTCAAAAGCCAGCCCGCGGCTCCGGCAGACTTTCCTCTCAATTTCTGTGCTTCTTGTGATTCGGTGGTCAGAACAAGAATTGGGATAAACTTCCAGTTTGTTTTTTTGACTTCTTTTATAAAGGTTATGCCGTCCATTTCTGGCATATTTACGTCTGAGATAATCAACGCCGGCGACTTCTTTTGGGACTCCATCTCTTGTAGCCTGGCGAGCCCATCCTGGCCGTTAACAGCCTCAGATACCCTATATCCGGCATTGGTCAGGCAAAAAGAGATGCTGGCGCGCAGAGTGGGTGAATCATCAACTACCAAAACATGTTTTTCCATATGGAGTTTTCACCTATTCTTTCAAAAACATCTGTTTGACCCCGATTATTTCCCATACCTTTTCTAAGGCCGGCGATATATTTTTAATGGTCAGCTTGTGACCTTTGGTAAGAGATTTTTTGAAGGCTATTAAAATCTGTATAGCGGCTGTATCCATCTGCGCAACTTCCTGACAGTCTATAGTCAGATCTTGCTCCAGCACAAACCGATCTTTCAGGCACTCATATAAGTCGTCAAGATGGTGGACGCCTATTTCGCCACTCAACTTAATAATACCTTCTGCCTGTTCCTGAGACGGAGAATACGTATCAGCCATTGAATTCTCGCAGTCTTACATTTCTAATGATTGAAGCTCCCCGCACCCCGCCTGCGGCGGACGGGAAATCTCCGTATATAAGGTAACATCACATCCTATGCGCTCGCTATGCATGTTCATTATGGCTTTTCGGCTAATGGGAGGACTTACTTAAACGAAAAGGAATTTTTTTCTATCTCGGTTTACGGGGACGGACGTGGGGTACCATTTATCCCCTATTGAATCAGAACGTGAGGGAATGCTTTTAGTTTTCTTGGATATGGCCGATAAAGGAGAACAAGCATGTCCGAAAAACTTGACGATACAGGAAGGAGAGTGCAGCGATATGAATTCAATAGCGTCATATGATTTCAGTACTGCAGACCACACGAGTCTAGCCACGGGCGGTAGAGATTACAGCACTTCAGAAGTAACCCGAGTCACAAGTTCGCTTCAGCAGGATACGGATGTTACAATTGTCACGGCCGAAGGGGACAAAGTAACGCTTTCATCCGCTTCGCAATATCATACGGCCTATGCCACTTACGAAGGCTTGAGGTGCATAGGAGGAGATTTTACCAGGTTTCAGGGCCAAAGTTTAAGCCTCGGCGCAAGTCGAGAACTTTCCGTTATGGTGGATGGTAACCTGAACAAGGAGGAGTTGAAAGATATTGAGAAAGCTATGCGGACCATCGACAAGATCCTGAGAGATTTCCTTTCGGGTGATATAGATCATGCGGTGAGCGAGCTCATGAAAATCAACGCGCTGAAATCCATATCCAGCCTTGAAGCAAGCTTACAATTTGAGCAAAATCTATCCTTGGATCAGCGGTTCACACAGGAGACAATGTCTACACCGACCGAACTATCACAAAATATGATGCCAAAAGGTGACCCCCCAGGCTTAGATCATCTCGATAAACTGGCTGACGAGGTGACGCAGGTTGTGAAGGATTCAGGGCTCAAGCCAGCTAGTCTGCTCAAACCTGTACAAAAACTATTTTCGCATCTTTTAAAGGCACTCTCGGCAACCGAAGAAGGTTTTGTGAATTTTCCGAGGCTTCATGCAGTCGAATTGATTGAGTCATATCTTCTGGAGAAAGTGAAGCATTTGGACGAAGACGGGCAGGACGTCGAATTCCACCCGCCGCAGACGGACATCTCCGAGTTGTCCGAAGAGTATGAACTTATAACCTAATGAGCGTCCCCCATATATTTCATGGGTATCAGTTGTGTTCGCGGGTCTTGAGGAAGACAATATCAGGCCAGTCTTCCATCACAAAACCAAGTCGCCACTCGCTGGGCGTCAGGTAGGCCAGGTGTCCTTCTGCATCATGCGCCATGTTGAGCAGGTGTTTCTTTTGAAACCCTTCCATTATTTTCTTGTCCTGGCAGCTGACCCATCGCGCCGTCGTGTATTCTACCGGTTCATAGACCGCATCTACACCGTATTCGCCTTTGAGGCGTGCGACGGTTACGTCGAATTGTAGAATCCCCACTGCTCCCAGGATGTAGTCGTTTCCCTGAACCGGCCGAAAGACCTGAACCGCCCCCTCTTCCGCCAACTGCGTCAGGCCTTTTTGCAGTTGTTTGGCTTTGATGGGGTTCTTCAGGCGCACCCGCCGGAAGTGTTCCGGGGCGAAATTTGGGACGCCCGTGAACTGGAGCGGTTCCTTCTCGCTGAAGGTATCCCCGATCTTGATGGTTCCATGATTGTGGATACCGATGATGTCTCCAGGGTAAGCCTCTTCCACATTCGTGCGGTCCTGAGCCATAAAAATAGTGGCATTGGCCAGGGCTACCTCTCTCCCGATCCGGTTGTGGCGGACTTTCATCCCGCGCGTGAATTTGCCTGAAGCTATGCGGAGAAAGGCAATGCGGTCTCGATGCGCCGGGTCCATATTCGCCTGTATTTTGAAGACGAACCCCGAAAATGGTTCTTCGTAGGGGTGGACTTCGCGCGAGACGGCGGCCCTCAGCCCGGGGGCGGGGGCCATCTCGACGAAGGCGTCAAGCAGCTCTTTGACGCCAAAATTATTGATAGCGCTCCCGAAAAACACCGGGGTCTGGTTGCCTTTCAGATAGTGCTCATGTTCAAAGGGGCTTGCTGCTCCCTCAATCAGTTCCACATCCTCGCGCAGATCATCGGCCTGGCTGCCGAGGATTTCATCCAGCAGAGAATCGGCCAGGTCGATGACCGTGACCCCATCCTGATTTCTGGTCTCCTGCCCCGGGGTAAAGACTCTCAGTTTTTTGCGGTAAAAATCATACACTCCTTTGAATCTCTTGCCAATTCCGATCGGCCAGGAGAGCGGCGTACATTCAATCTGGAGCTTGTCTTCGATGTCCGCAAGCACATCCAGGGGGGGCATCCCGTCCCGGTCCAGTTTGTTGATGAAGGTTATGATCGGAGTATTACGCAGTCGGCAAACCTCCATCAGTCTTTCCGTCTGAGGTTCCACGCCTTTTGCGCTGTCTATCACCATGAGGGCGCTATCCACCGCCGTGAGAACTCTGTACGTGTCTTCAGAAAAATCCTGGTGCCCGGGGGTGTCAAGCAGATTTATCTCGAAATCACGGTAGTTGAATTTCATCACCGAAGTGCTAACCGATATGCCGCGCTCCCTCTCGATGGACATCCAGTCACTGGTAGCATGGCGGGCAGCCTTTCGAGCCTTCACGGCCCCGGCCAGTTGAATGGCCCCACCGAAGAGGAGCAGTTTTTCCGTAAGGGTGGTTTTCCCGGCGTCAGGATGGCTGATGATGCCGAACGTGCGCCGTCGGTCAACTTCTCTCTGATGTTCCTTGTTCACGCTATAAACCCCGCAAAGGATGGTTGTGAAACAAAAAAAATCGGGCCGTTCGGGCCCGTTTGGTGTTTCCTATTGTACACAAAAAACAGCGCTCAGTCAACGCCGGATTGTAACTTGCTCATGTCCGGAGCCTTTCCCGCATGCCTCCCCGGTCCGACCCTCTTCATAACCTTTCTCCATCCGTGCGACCTAAGGGTCGTTCTGAACGTGCATAGCGAGCGCATTCCCCGCTGCTTGCCATCCAGGTCCGACCTTGGCGGGCGGCGGGGAGCTTCAATCAGACTTCCGGTGAGGGCTCCCCAAAGCGGCGGGGAATATCGCTGCGCGACGTGGGGAAAAAGGGCTAGGTCTGTTGAGGCTTTGCGCCCTCTTCCTTCTTCTTTTTCTTCTTGGGCTTGGCTTCGGGGGGCGGCTCGGCGACTTTCTTTGCCTTGGAGACCTCTTCCTTGGGCCTTGCCAGGCGCTCCGCCTTGATCGTGGCCAACTCCGCCGTTCGCTTCTCCGTGACGTCGATCGCCCGCAGACGGACCCGCGATTCCTTGATCTTTGCCTTCAATTCCTTGACGAGCGCATCGCGCGCGATCTTTTTCTCGTCCGCCCCCTTCTCCGCAAGAAGCGCCAGACGCTTCTGCAACTTCACTTCCCATTCGGCCTTCTGTTTCAGCCGCGTTTCCCTGCTTTCGGATGCCATTGGTTTCTCCTTTTTGGTTTTTCCGTGTTGGGTATCTTCACCGTTTTCGTATCATCGTGCCCGGAGACGGAGGTGACCTCTTATCAGGATTTCCGCCGAAAATCCAGTTAATTTGGCCGCCTGTCATTCGGCAGCCGTTCCGGGGGGCACAACCGGTACTCTAAGCACTCTCAGGCTGTCGAAACGCATCCACTCCTTCTTCTTGGCAACCGACCACTTGCTATGCACGTCCCGTACATAGTGCCGGTTTGCCCTCGGCATCCCAGATCCCTTTTCTCAGGCGCCTCATTTTGAGCCACAAATGGTGGTTTTAAGCCCTAAATCTGGGCAGATTTTTAGCGTATTCTATTTAAATTCAAAGACTTAATTTAGTCCGACCCGAGAAGGCAATTCCACGCCCGAAGAGTATAAACTTATAAACGAATGAGCGTCCCCAATATGCCCGGCCATGTCCTTCACCGATTTAATCAGGAAAGAACAATCAATTTATTGTGCGAATTGACACCGATTGACTCCAAAAGCTCCCATCGCTCATACGCCATAGTGATCTCTTTTTCGAGGTCCTCGATTCTCGCCTTTGCTGCCGGGAGCCTACTTCCGTCCTGACGATAGAAGTCAGGGTCCGCAAGGATGTCATAAAGTCCGTCGCGCTCCGCTTCCAGGGATTCGATGAGCGCCGGCAGAGCCTCGATATCTTTCTTCTCCTTGAAGGTCAGGGTACGCGGACGCTCCTGTTGCGGCCGCGGCTTTTCCGGCTTCGCGGCCTTTTCCGTTCGTACCGGGACTGCGGGGCCGCGCTGCCGCAACCAGTCGTCGTACCCGCCCACATATTCGGTCAGCCTTCCGTCGCCTTCAAATACTATGGTGCTCGTTACAACGTTATTGAGAAACTCCCGGTCGTGGCTCACGAGGAGAACGGTACCCTCATACTCCATCAGCATTTCCTCGAGGAGTTCCAGGGTATCGGTGTCGAGATCATTGGTGGGCTCGTCCATCACCAGTACGTTTGAGGGTTTCGTGAAGAGCTTGGCCAGGAGAGCGCGGTTTCGCTCGCCGCCGGAGAGGCCCTTTACCGGAGCGCGGGAGCGCTCCGGGGGAAAGAGGAAATTCTCGAGATAGCTGATTATGTGCCTGGTCCTTCCGTTGACCGTCACCTTCTCGGATCCGTCTCCCACGTTGTCCATGACCGATCTGTCGTCAATCAATTGCGCACGATGCTGGTCGAAATAGGCAACATCGAGGTTGGCCCCCCTGCGCACAGAGCCACGGTGGGGCTCCATCGCGCCGAGCAAAATCCTGAGCAGGGTGGTCTTGCCCGAGCCGTTCGGGCCGATGACGCCGATCTTGTCGCCACGCATTATGAGCGTGGAAAAATCGCGGATCAGAGGACGGCCCTCGTAGATATGCCCGACCCCCTTGGCCTCAAGAACCAGTTTGCCGGACCGCTCGACCTCGTTCAGCCTCATCGTCACACTCCCTGACTGTTCACGTCTCGCGAGGCGTTCTCTCCGCATCTCCTTCAACGCGCGCACCCGCCCTTCATTGCGGGTACGCCGGGCTTTCACGCCCTGCCGTATCCACGCCTCCTCCTGCGCGAGCTTTTTATCGAAGAGCGCGTTGTGCGTGACCTCCGCGTCGAGCTCGGCCTGCCTTCGCGCCAGGTAGGTTGTGTAATCGCCGGGCCAGTCGGTGATCCGCCCCCGGTCGAGTTCGATGATGCGCGTCGCCAAAGTCTGAAGAAATCTCCGGTCGTGGCTTGTGAAGAGCATAGACCCGCGGTACTCGTTGAGGAATTCCTCCAGCCAGCCGATCGAGCCAATATCGAGATGGTTGGTCGGCTCATCGAGGAGTAACAGGTCCGGCTCGTTCACGAGGGCCCGGGCCAGCAGAACCCTCCTTTTGTAGCCGCCGGAGAGCCCAGCCACAGGCGCGTCAGGATCCAGACTGAGGCGGGAAAGAACGGTCTCGACCTTCTGTTGTATCTGCCAGCCGCCCGAGAACTCGATCAGGTGGTGTATCCGTTCCAGTTCGGCGATTATGCCCGCGTCGTCCCTCTGGGTAAGGCGGTTGCTCACGGAGCGGTATTCCGAAAGCAGTTCGACCACGCCGCCCAGCCCGCCCGAAACCACCTCGAAGACCGTTCCGGACATATCCTGCGGCACTTCCTGAGCGAGAGAGGCGATCCGCACTCCCTGCGCACGTATGACCTCGCCGGCATCAGGGGTGATCTCGCCGCTGATGATCTTTATGAGGGTGGATTTACCCGCCCCGTTTCTGCCGACCAGGCAGACCCGCTCTCCGCGCCCGATCCGCAGGGTCACCCCGTCGATCAGCTCCGGGCCGCCGAACGCAAGCCGCACCTGTTGTAAACTTATCAATGCCACATATCACCCCGAACAAGGCAAACTCAGGTAAACTGATGTTTCAAGACATGCCCCAAGGCCTTGAAAAAACCGAGAAAAATTATCAATGAATGGATCTCACAAGAGAAATAGTGGTTTTTTCTAATCGCCGTGGATTAGTGATAGAAATAATTTGGGGGAGTTCAGGCAATGTCAGATAGAACCTCACTCACTACTGTACGACGATAATCAGGTAGATCATCACGCCAGCGCCCTCTGACTTCTTTCCACCAGGGATTATAAAATGCAAGTAAGCCGCCGATATTCTTATCGGTCACGCTTAGCTTTCCGTATCAGTTAACCTTTTTGCCTTATTTCCACATATATACATCATATTGTATAAAATTGGCAAAATGTCAAATATATTTATTATTTCAACTGCTTATGAAGACACCTCAACAATCTTGTTCAGTTGGCGATCGCACCTGACTAAAAAGAGAGGTTAAAGAAATGTAACGGGATTAAGGGAACTCCCCATGTTTCCCAGTAAGAAAAAAGATCAGAAAGATCGAAAACAACCTGAAGTTGTCAATAATGAAGACCTGACCCCTTGGGGCTACCTATCTTGTGTCAGGGAGAGGGAATGGGTGAAAGACAGGGGTTGAAGTTTACTGACAGGAGAGCGGTTGACATCATATCGGGAGGACGTGAATCAATGTCTGCGCCTGGGTTCTTCACTCAAGACCTCTATCTTCCCCACAATGCCCATGGTTACTATGTCTGCCAGGAGTGAACCTATGGTCTCGATGGTTTTTCGGAAAGGGGTATTCCTTATGCACTGCCACCTGGTATCACCGTTGTAGTGCTCAGGCAGGCTTAAGTTGTACAATACGGGGGCTCTTTTCTCTTCGAAATTTGGAGAATGGACCCTGAGCCATGCCTCTCCAGACGGCAGAACATCGGTCAAATAGTCTATGATTACCTGGCCATTATCAAAAATGGTTGTGGTAAGCTTTCTGCCGGCTTCAAAATTTCCGATGGTTGCATCGGGAATGACTTCCACAAGGTTCCAGCCCGCGAGGACAAGATCTTCTGCCATGTGATTGACGCTCCCGGTTACTCCCTGGATGAGGTCCCCGAAAATCGCTTCTTTTACCTTGGATACAGAGAAAGCCAGCCGTTCTCCAATACCTTGGGGTGCGGGTTCCCCATCCGGGCGCCACGTGCCAAGGGTCAAGGCGCTCCCCATATCCTTGAAGAAGTCAACAACCGAGCCGATCAATCCGCGTTTAGTCGTCTCCTGGATTTGGTTATTTTGATCCCGGTAGTAGGTCTTGGCTCCGCCCCAAAGATCCTGAAAGAAATTCTTAACATTATCAAAAGCGTCAGAAATATCTTTCGCTATCCGTCCCCCGAAAGACTCCTGATCCTCGGGATGTGAGGCCACCTTTTTGTCTTCCAGATAGTAGTGGTCACCTCCCGGGTTACTGAGGAGTTGATCGTCCCTGTATTTTTCAAGGTCGCGCATATGACCTGTATTCTCGCATTCATTGGCCTGTTGCCTGTATGCGGCTACCACCTCTAACCTGGATACCGCATGGGTTGGTTGTCTCAGAGAAAAAGTCGGGAGAACCACAGGATTTGCTGGGGGCGCGATCTCCGGGGTCTTATGGAAACCCGGCCGGGAAGCGCCTGCCAGGATGGCAGCAAAGCCTTGCCGTGTCTTATCGGTTACAGCGGGCAGGTTTCCGCAAACGCCATCGCCGGGCTCCGTTCCAGGAGTGTTGAGAGACCCCGGTACGTAATTTTGTGCGGTGATGAAATTTTCGACCCCTAATAACCTTAACACACCTCAATTACCGAGCAAAAAACATACCATATTCTAAATGGAACCCTCTCTTCTGCTTAATATCTTATATCTACATTTAAAAATGCTGTAGAACAACAGCATCACGTGAGGAGGGGATAGAATGCACAGGAAAAAATATGCCGTATGGGAATATTTTGCCGACCTGGCGCCTCGCCTTATAAATTGACCTGCGGGCATTTTCGCAACCTGGGAACGTCTATTGTTTTGTATCATTCAAAGAAGAAAACCAGCCCACCTAATTTCTCAGTGCCCTGGCATTCCTGTTTACCCCCAGAAAATCCCTGTGGGATCGTCATCTATTTTAGCTAATATTTTGTCTATATTTTTTGTTGGTTCCATACCCCGAT
>JASEGX010000033.1:0-13996 GCA_030017815.1 Thermodesulfobacteriota bacterium
ACTAAGTCCTGAGTAAATAAATACGTTACCGAATTTATGAATCGATGGACTTAGCGGGAGAACCGTTCGATTTGAAGATTATGGCCATCCGTGAGGCAGGTGATCGCCCCGTCTCGATCTGTCCGATAAATGGAGCGCCCCGTCTTCATATACCTTCCTACTACGGCAGGGTGGGGGAAAGAGAAACGGTTGAACTGCCCCACGGAGAAGACGACCGCATCGGGGGCCACAGCCTGAATAAAATCCGGTGTATTCGATGTATTACTACCATGATGGGGGGTAAGAAGGACGTCAGATTTAACGACATAGCCCCGTTGCAATAGTTCACTCTCCCTGAAAGCGTCGATGTCTCCGGGGAAAAGCAGGTGTCTGCGGCCATAACTGATTCTGAGGACTAGGGAACGGCGGTTGAGGAGAGCATCCTGCGCGGCCGTCGCTGCCATAGCTCCAGACGGGCCATAGACATCGACCATAACGCCGTTGATATTAAAAGCGCATCGGCTGCCCGCATTAAATTCCCGGTGCGGGATGCCTTTATGCGAGACCGCTTGTTGCCAGCGGGCAAAGGCCTCTGTCTCTACCCGGTCTCCATTTGTCCAGACCTCTTTGACCTTAAAGTTATCCAACAAAAAGATAAGACCGCCTATGTGGTCAGGATGTGGATGGGTGAGCACCATGTAGTCTATAGTCTGAACCCTCTTCGCCCTTAAGAAAGGCGCTATCACCCGCTCACCGATGTCAAACTGGCCGCTCAGGGTCCCGCCTCCATCAATAATCATGTTCTTTCCACCCGGGAATTGCACAAGAGCGGCATTGCCCTGGCCGACATCCAGAAAGGTGGTCTTGAGCATACCGGAATGGTTTTGCTGATAAGCGTCAACCATTTTTACCACGAGAATTATGGATAGACAGGTCAGGCCACACCATCTAAATGCCTTGCGGCGGGAGACCATGGTAATGAGCAGGACCCCCGCATAAAAAAGGAGTATTTCAAACAAGTAGGGCGGCGCTACCCATAGAGAAGAAAACGGCCAGGCCGCAAAAAAATCAATAACCTTCACCATTGCGGTAAGGATCAGAGAGCCTGCCTGCAGAAACATGTCCGCCAGTTTCAGGGAAATGGGTGACAGGGCAACGGAAATAAGTCCCAGAGGTAATACCAGCATACCTACCAGAGGGACCACAATAACGTTGGATAAGAGACCGACAATAGACAGCCGGTGAAAGTGATAGGCCACGATCGGCGCCGTACCCATGGTAGCGATGGCCGATATCAAAAACAGGCCCCATAACTTATCAACAACCGGGAAAGGCCGCGGACGCAGCCTGGTTAAGGGGTCCTCCCTTTTTCTGCCAAGCCAATCCTGCCAGCGGGGATAGAAGAAGACTATGGAGAATACGGCGATAAACGATAGCTGAAAAGACGGGGCATGAAGCGCCGCGGGCGAAAAAAGCAAGATGGCCCACATAGCAATGGCCAGGTTATTGTAAATATCCCACTGCCGACTCAGTAAGACAGCGGCAAGAAACACAGATACCATGATCATAGCCCGAATAGAAGGGGGAGACATGCCGGCCATGGCCCCATAGAACAGGACTATGGGGATAGAAAACAAAGCGGCTATTTTGAAGGCCGAAAATTTCAAGAGCAGGTAAGGGGAACGTTTTATCAGCCACATGCCAAGGGCATAAGCAACCCAGGCCACCATACCCATGTGCAGGCCGGAAATGGCCAGAATGTGAGTCACCCCGGCCCGGGTAAATGCCTCCTGCACGGGTCCGGGGATACCGCCCCTCTCGCCGATGAGAAGGGCCTTGTATAAAGAGGCCGCCAATGGGGTAGCATGGTTATCCAGAAAGTTCTGAATATGCAAACGGGAGTCTTCAATAAGGCCGGAGAGCGAAGGGCCGCTGCGACCAATAACCGTCAGAAGACGCGGGTCAGAAACCCAACCGGTAACGTAAACATCTTTGAGAGCCATACAGTTCTCAAAGTCAAACCCCCCTGGATTTTTAAAGTTAGTTACCGGGCGCAGACTGCCCATCCATAAGAGTCGATCGCCGCAAGAAAGCCGGGCCCGCGGTCTATCCTTTAAACGCACGAGAATGCGGCCGCTTACAGACCGTATCTCTTCCCGGGCAAGATATTGTTCGGCCCTGACCAACAATTCTGTTCTGTCGGGTAAAAAAACCGGCATCTTCTCCAGGACACCGTCCAGACGTACACTACGTCCGTCAGCCAGGGACAAAAGGTCCCGGGGTTTATTTTGCCCCGGTGAAAAAGCCCCTGCATAGAGATAACCCAGGCACACAAAAAGTAGCCAGGACAGCAAGAGGCCGCCCTTTTCCGGTCTCTTATCCGGGGCGAGATAACTCAGATAAAACAGGACGGCCAGAAGGGCTGAAACGGCCCCCAAGGCAAAGTTCATTCCACCTCTAAACGGCAGATGATGGTTTAAGACCAGACCAATGACAAAGGCGGTGAGTAAGATGGGGAGTGGTCTGTTCAATCACTTTCTTCTTGCACTGTGATTTTGGTTATATCTTTTCTAAATGGCCGGGCGGGTAGTTTATTAGATTCTGCTAAATAGTCCTTAATTCTGGCCTGGATCTCCTTTTCTATTCCTTCCGTCAGGTGTTCTATCTGTTTTTGCAAGGCGAGTATCTTTCTCCGCATTTCGAGAATTACCTCAATCCCGGCCGTATTTACATCCAGGTCCTGACGCAGGCGTACAATCCTGGCCAATTCTTCCATATCCTTCTCTGTAAAAACGAAACGGCCGGACTCCTTCCCGGGCTGCAGTATCCCCTCACGCACATAAAGATGTATGGTCCGGGTGCAAATCCCCAGCCGCCTGGCTACCGCGGTTATAGTATAAGTACGCATTTCTTTATTTGCCGCCCCCTTTTTTGACCGCCATGCCCTCCTTAAGTTCGCGGAACAGGGCCTCTGAACGGCTATCCAGGTGGCGGGGGATAGCCACTTCGATCTCTACAAATTGATCCCCCCGTGCTCCTCCTTTGAGCGCAGGCACACCCTTTCCTTTGAGCCGAAACTTCTGCCCGTTTTGCGTCCCGGACGGCACGGTCATTTCCACCCGGCCATAGAGTGTATCTACAGAGACCCTTCCTCCGAGGACAGCCGTGAAAAGATCAATCGTTGTCTTAACCTGGATATTATTACCTGCACGTTGGAAGACAGGGTCGGGTCTAACCTTGATTTCAATATAAAGATCGCCTGGCGGACCGCCATCATATCCGGTATATCCCTTACCGGCCAGCCTGATCCTGGAGCCGTTATCCACTCCTGCGGGTATGTTCACGTCAAAGCGCTTCTCTGTTCTCACCGTGCCCATCCCGTGACAAACCGGGCAACCCCTTGTGTTGATACGCCCGCTGCCGCCGCAACGGCCGCAGGTCGTAACTACACGCACCGCTCCTTTCCGGCTCGCTTTTTGCCCGCTCCCTTTGCAATCAGGACATGTCTCACCGCTATAGGGATCAATGCCGTTCCCTGCGCATTTTTTGCATGGCTCCTCTTGGGCCAGGCCAACCTGGGTTTTTGTCCCAAAAACTGCGTCGCGGAATCCCACTTCCAGAACAGTATGAAGATCATCACCCCGCATTGGTTGGGGGCGATAAGAAGCCTTTTCTCCAAAGAGATTTTCAAAGATAGAACTGAAACCCCCTCCGGACTCCGAGGTAAACCGGCCGAAATCAAATACCCTCTCTCCGCCCGGATAGGTATAGCTATAGGAAGAAGCGGCGCTTCTCAGGCGGTCATATTCAGCCTTTTTTTCCGGCCGGCCGAGGATATCGTAGGCCTCGCTGATTTCTTTAAATTTTGTCTCTGCCTCTTTATCACCGGGGTTGACATCCGGGTGGTACTTGCGCGCCAGCTTGCGGTAGGCCTTTTTGATCTCTTCATCCGTGGCCTCGGGTTTTACCCCCAGGATGTCGTACAGGTCTTTTTGGATCATGGGTTATGGGCCTTCCATCAGCTCCCAGGAATAGTTAGTTTATAACTACTCAGGTTCAAAGTTCCAAGGTTCACAGTTCAAGGTTAGAGAGCGATGAAGATTGATAGGAGAAGCGAAAAGTAGCCAACCGTGAACCGTGAACCTGACAACCTGAGTAGTTACCTTACTTCTTACCCCACTTTTTGAGATTGGCGCGCGCTGCCTCGGCCTGCTCACTCTTGGGATATTCTTCGATCAATTTTTCCATGAGGAACCTGGCCGTTTTTGTGTCCCCGAGATGATGAAAGGCCAGTCCCTGTTTCAGTAAGGCGGCGGAAACCTTAGGTCCTTTATGTTCACGGACGACCTTTTCATATTCTAAGATAGCCTCTTCATAGCGCTCCTGCTGGTAATAACATTCTCCCAGCCAATACCCGGCATTGCCGGCCAATTCAGAATCGGGGTATTCCTTTAAAAAAGCCCTGAACTTCTCTATAGCCTGCCTGTACGCATTTTCTTTATAAAGCTTGTAGGCCTCATCATAATCTTCCTTTGCCGATTTCTGGACTTTTATCTTTGGCTTTTCCACGGCAATCGCCTGCTTGGTCACTGCCGGCGTGTCGCTTTTTACCTCTTTACCGGCAGTCTTGTCCTCATGTGAAACATTTTTCTCCAGATCGGCTATCCTGGCCTGAAGACTGTTTATCTGGTCAGAGAGTTTTTGCATCTTTTCGGCTAAGACCTTATCTTCCACCTCGCTCCGGCCTGTTAACTCCTGCCATCGATTTTCCTGCCGTTCTATCCTGTCCTGCAGGCGCATCATCTCCATTTTGATATCCTCAAGCTGTATCCCCATATCGGCCTGTTTCTTGCTTATAACTTCCATAGACTTAACTGTATCTATGCTTCTCAGCCCTTCTTTCATTTTAGAGACCTGCTCTTGCAGGCCGCTAATCTCTTTATAGACTTCGCCCGTCTGCCTGCTCAAGACATTGATCTTATCATTTAATATGAGGACATCTTCCTGCACGGCGCAGGCGCTCAAGATCATCACCATACTCATAAAGACAAAAGTGAACCATTTCATAATGTTGTACCCCTTTCAGTTAAGCCGGCGTGACCAGCAGGGTTGTGTCTGGACGCCGGCATTGTTTATAATCCTACGTTGGCCGCTACCATCGGAAAACATGACAAAAAGCTGCGTCTCCCCGCCCCGGTTGGAACTGAAGACTATCTGCCGGCTATCCGGCGACCAGGAGGGACATTCGTTATTTCCGGCGTTACCGGTCAATTGTGTTACCTTACCGCCTTGGACATCAATAGTATAGATGTCAAAATGCCGGCCTTTCATGCCGTTGTAGGCGATACAATCACCGCGGGGCGACCAGTCCGGAGCCGTATTATAAGATCCATCAAAGGTCAGGCGACGCGTATGCATACTTTGCAGGTCAAGGATATATATCTGCGGTGAGCCGGAGGAATCAGAGACATAGGCCAATTGTTTACCATCCGGTGACCAGGTGGGCGAGACGTTTATTCCCCAGTTATTAGTCAGGCGCCGGATAATACTGCCCTGGCGATCGATAAGATAAAGCTGCGAATTGCTCCCGTCTTTGGTCAGCGCAACCGCCAGTAATTTACCATCCGGTGACCAGGCCGGCGAGACATTGATACCTTTAAAGTCTGCCAGTCGCCAGCTTTTCCCGGTATAGAGATTTTTAATGTAAAGGATAGGTCTTCCCTCCTGGTAAGAGGTATAAACCATCTCCTCAGCATCAGGAGAAAACCTTGGAGAAAGGACAATAGAACGTTCCGAGGTGATACGGCGCGCATTCTCTCCATCAAAGTCGGCTACATATATTTCTTTATAGCTATCCTTAGCACAGACAAAGGCTATTTTAGACTGGCTTATGCCGGGTTCGCCGGTCAGGACCTGAATAACCACATCACAGAAGCGATGAAGCATGGCCCGATAATTTGTCATTTCCCCTTCGTAGCGACGACCAAGGGCTATCTTGCCTTCTGCCACATCAATCAGCACCATTTCAAGCACCAGCCGGTCACCGGCACTTTTAAAGTTGCCCTTAATAACAAACTCGGCTCCCAGGGCGCTCCAATCGGAGGTATCACTACCGCCATAAATGTCCGGATCAATGGCGGTAAAAATGCCATGAAAGACAAGGGCATTGGTAAGAGTATCAGAGAATTTTTTACCTGCCTCCAGGCTGCCCGTCGCCCCGGCCAGCGGACGAAAATAAGGAACTGCGATAGAAATTTTCCGGGTTTGAGGCGAAGTGATATCTATGTAAATCCTCGCGTAGGCATGGCCCGCGGCCAATAACCATCCGGCGAGCATAAGGGCTATAAAACGTTTAAGTCTATGTTCCATATAGATTATCCCCTGTCTTTTGGACGAAACCGGACACCTATCTCCAGAACCGACTCTCTAATCTCCGGCGGTAAAGGTGAAAATGGGCTGGAGAGGTGCACTGCACGCATAGCAGAATTATCCAGGTAGATATTTCCGGACCTCTTCTCCAGCCAGGCGCTTTGGATGCCCCCGTTTTTATAAATACGCATCACGACGATCGTCTCCAGATCTTTATGTCTTAACAGATTTGGCGGAACGATCCAGTTGCTGCTTATTTTATCCCAAACCAGCCCCAGGTATATATTCAAAATGGATGCCCCGGCCTGTTCACTGCCCCCGGCGACCGGCGTACGCGCCTCAATTGCTCCGCCCTCCCGGCCGATCTTTTCCCGAATACCGGCCAGGGCTTTTTTCATATCTGGAGAGCCCTGCTGCCCGGCCTGTTTTCTTAATTTGTCCAGAGTGGTTTTAAGATATTCTTCACGTTGTATCTCTTTCCTCTGTTCGCTTTCGCGTTTTAAGGCCAGGGACTTTATCTTTTCTTCATATTGTTGCGATAACTTCTCGTTGGCCAATACCTTCTTATTGACAACCTTTTTCCCCGCAGCCTCAATGCCTGTATCCTTAGCGCTCACAGATTTAGACTGAACGGGATACCTGGCCGGCAAAGGAGCGCCAACCAGGCGTACGCTGTAAACAGGCGTTAGATGGTAACGTCGCGGGAAAAGAGTCATGGGAAGCACGGCCAGCAGAAAAATAAGGAGATGCAAAACCAGAGAGAAGATCAGCGGATAAGTCCATTCCCGCGGCGGGGTTCTATCGTCACATATTGACCATGGATTCATTTTTTTTCTTCTAAAGGTTCTGTCACCATACCCAATTTTTCAATGCCCGCCGCTCTTATTTGGGCCATAATCTCCACCACGAGGCCATAGGGGACAGACCGGTCGGCTCTGAGCAGGACCTCGCGGCCTGCCGCCGTCTCCTTAAGATGCTGCATGTACTTCTTAATTTGAGGCTGTGGTATCCGGGCATTATTAACAAAGATATCTTTATTTCTATCGATGGTTATAACTATGTTTTCCTCTTTATTGTCTATAGCCCGGGCGGTGGTCTTTGGCAATTCCACGTCCATGCCCTGAATCATCATAGGTGCCGCTACCATAAAAATTATCAGGAGTACAAGCATTACATCTACCAGAGGGGTTACGTTAATTTCGGAAAGGAGTCTTTTGTCGTTACCGCCTAGCTCCATACGATTAATCCTCCTTTTTAGAAACCCTGGCAGATCCGCTCCTGCCCGCCGGGCGGTGTATATATTCCCTTTCTACAAGATTTGAAAAGTCATTGGCAAAACTTTGCATATCCGATTCTATCTTACGGATGATATTAACGTAATAGTTAAAGGCTATAACAGCCGGTATGGCTGCGGCCAGGCCGGCGGCCGTGGCAATCAGGGCTTCAGAGATTCCAGGGGCAACAGTGGCCAGATTGGCAGAGCCGCGCAATCCTATGCCGCGGAAGGCAGACATAATCCCCCATACAGTACCGAACAGACCAATAAAAGGGGCCGTGCTGCCGGTAGTAGCCAGAAAAGAAAGAACCTTGCTGAGTCTGCTTACTTCATTACTAATAGCCTTATGAAGGGCGCGCTCTATGTTTTCCATGCAGGCTATGTTTCCCCCGGCGCTGATTTTTTTTATTTCCAGGTTCTTTACCTCAGGGTCACTACCCGGCTTTCCAAACTTCAATAATTCCCCATATCCGATACGAAAGACCTCGGCGATAGACGAATTTTTAAGATTTTTGGTATTAATATAGGCATCTGCCAGCGTGCGACTTTTCCAGAACGTTTCCAGAAAAATATTTGATTCTTGCCTGGTGCGGCGCAGGAGGAGAAATTTTTTATAGACAATTGCCCAGGTAACGACGGACATAACGCACAGCAACAACAAAATAAATTTTACCATCAGGCCGGCTTCACGGATTATCTGGACGATACTCCCATCAGGCATGGAAATTTACCCCTTTAAAAGGTATTATAAGCATTAACGGATATTAAACGTCTGTCATGAAAAAGTCAACCGCCTCCGGCTCGCATAAGCCATAATTACAAATTGACATTTTCCCTTCTGTAAATTACAGTCCTACCCTGGTTTGCTTTAAACACTCTTTCAGACCGGATATGGGGGAATTCGCATGGCTAATGTTATTGTTGTCGGCACACAATGGGGAGATGAAGGCAAGGGTAAGATCGTCGATCTCCTCACCGAATATGCGGATATTATTGTGCGCTTTCAGGGGGGTAATAATGCCGGCCATACCATCGTAGTGGGAGACGAGAAATTTATTTTTCACCTCATCCCGTCGGGGATTCTGCATCCCCAAAAAAAGTGCCTTATCGGTAATGGCGTTGTGATTGATCCGACCGTCCTCCTGGCCGAGATGGATAGTTTGCATGCCAAAGGCCACCCGATCAAGCCGGGCCGCCTTTTGATCAGCGAAACCGCACATCTTATTATGCCTTATCACCGGGCTATTGATCAGGGCCGGGAAGGCCTTACGGGCGGCAGAAAGATAGGCACAACCGGCCGGGGTATAGGCCCCTGTTATGAAGACAAGATCGCCCGGCGCGGGATCAAGGTGGGGGACATCCTGCACGGCCCAGGTTTTCGGGACAAGCTCTCGGAGGTGCTGAAAGAGAAGAATTTTTATATGGAGAAATACCTTGGCCTTAGGTCCATGGACGTTGAAGACATATATAATGAATATATGACCCATGCCGAAAGGCTGGCCCCTTATGTGGCCAATGTTTCTATTATCTTGGACGAGGCGGTAAAGGCTGAGAAGCATATCCTTTTTGAAGGGGCACAGGGGGCGCACCTGGATATTGACCACGGCACGTATCCCTTCGTCACCTCTTCCAACACCATAGCGGGCGGGGCCTGTTGCGGCGCCGGCATCGGGCCGACGCGCATCGATGCGGTTATCGGCATCTGCAAGGCATATACCACCCGCGTCGGAAGCGGCCCATTCCCCAGTGAACTGGAGGATGCAACAGGGGATCGGATCCAGCAGAGGGGTGCAGAGTTTGGGGCTACTACCGGGCGAAAGCGGCGCTGCGGCTGGCTGGATGCGGTGCTGGTCTCTGATTCGGTCCGTTTGAGCGGCCTGACCGGCCTGGCTATTACCAAACTCGATGTCCTGACCGGCATTCCCACGTTAAAGATAGCCACGCATTACCTGAGCGAGGGGCAACCTATAAGGTATCGTCCGTCACGCATCGACCTCATGGAAAACGTTAATCCCGTGTATGAAGAGATTAAGGGCTGGCCGGAAGAACTGACAGGCATCCGCCGTCTCGAAGATCTGCCTAAAGCCACTAAAGGTTATCTGAGGCGTATAGAAGAGCTGGCGGGGACTAAAATTATGATCGTTTCCCTGGGGCCCGGACGGGATGAAACGATTCTGCTTCATAACCCATTCAGGGGGCAGTCCTGACAGAGAGGGATATTCTTTTTGCAGTAAGTCTTCCCCAGTTTTACAAAGAGGGCGTGAAATTCGTTGAAAAGGGCGGCGTCGGGGGGGAGGCGATCCATAAAAAAAGCCCGCAGCTCTTCATAATCAGTATCCTCTGCTATTAACAGATGGCGGGACATCACCCTTTGGGTGTAGGCATCTACCACGAAAGCAGGCTTATGCCCGGCATAGAGGAGTATGCTGTCAGCCGTTTCCGGGCCGATGCCTTTTATTGCGAGCAGTTTTTGTCTTAAGGTCTCCGTATCTTCTGTAAACATCTTCTCTATATTCGCTCCGTATTCCTCCACAAAAAAGGAGACGAGGTTTTTCAGGCGTCCGGCCTTGATATTGTAATAACCGGCAGACTGGACATACGAAGATAACAGCGATAGAGGGATTTCATAGATAGCCCGGGGTGAGAGAATCCCCTCCTGCTTTAGACGGCCTATGGCCCGCTCGACATTTCCCCAATTGGTGTTTTGCGTTAAAACGGCGCCGACCATCACCTCAAAAGGGCTTTCGCCCGGCCACCAGTGCTGCGGGCCGAAGGCTGCGAACATCCTTCGGAAGATTTCATCGAGTTTCTTGTTCATTTATTCGGAGCGGATAAAGAAAAAATAGACGGCGACAGCTATTATAACAATAGATAGGCCGATAAAGGAAATAATATTTTTTAGAGGAACAGTATCTTCGCCGCCGGTTGCGACATAGCGTGAGGCATAATAGAAGGCGCCGCTGCAAAAGACTAAGGCCAGAAATTTATACATTCGTTTGTACAGCGCATATGCCAAGACAATGACCGCCAGGCCCATAAAATAAGGATTATGGAATAACGCCTCCCAGTCAATTTTGTCCAGAAATTCGGGCAACTGCTGAGGCCAGAGTTCCTTTAATGGTTGTAAAAATCCCCAGTCCATTTTGTTTGTCTCCATTTGGCCGCTCGCTTTTATACTTATCGACGGAGAGGAAAATTTTCATGACATTGCCATAAAGATGGGTTATGAATTTGTCTATCGGTATAGCTTTATAATAAAATAGATGCTAAATTAATAAAAAGAGCCCTCTTTAAATACCCCCGGCCCCTTTCGCAAGAAGGGGGGACATTGTTGGTCCCCTCTTTGGCAAAGAGGGGTCCGGGGAGATTTTATTAAAGCTGCGGGGTACATTATGAGATTATTTTTGACGGTTCTGTTGATAATCTTTATCTGGTTTGCTTTGAATAAGTGGATTCTGCCCAGGTTTGGCATCAAGACCTGAATAAGCCGGTCATGCCGTATTGAGGGTCAATACGATAAGAAAAAAACAGGCGGCTCTAACTGAACCCACATCTACCTGTTTGCCAGAACGGGGGTAATTTATCTTTGACAAAACAGGGCAAAGAGGTTAAGAATACATCCCACCCGATAACTTGCGCCCATGGCTCAGCGGATAGAGCGACGGACTACGAATCCGTAGGTCGCAGGTTCGATTCCTGCTGGGCGCACCAATGAGAGCAAAGGGGCTTGCAAAAATTCTGCAAGCCCCTTTTTAATTGGCTGGTCGATACAGACCAAAAGACAGAGGGAGTCCTGATATGGACAGGCCGGAATGGAATCCGGGCAAGCTGTTGGAAGTATCCGGAAGTTACTGGAAGACCTGTACCCTTCATGCCGCGGTCAAGCTCGGCGTGTTTACCGTGATAGGCGCTGAACAGCTTGGCGGCAGGGAGGTCGCCCGGAAGCTGAACGGGGAGGAAAGAGGGGTAACCATGCTTCTCAATGCCCTTGTTGCCATGAATCTACTGGTAAGAGCAGATGATAAGTATTCTAACACGTCCGCCAGCCTGTCTTTTCTTTCCAGGACTTCTCCTGAGTATATCGGCCACATGATTATGCACCATCACCATCTGGTGGATTCCTGGTTTCAGTTGGACCAAGCCGTTAAGACCGGTAAGCCGGTGCGAAAAAGGGCGTCCTACAGTAATGAGGAATGGCGGGAGAGCTTTCTTATGGGCATGTTCAACCTAGCCATGAATCTGGCCCCCAGGCTGGTCGCTGGAATAGATCTCTCAGACCGCAAACACCTCCTCGATCTGGGCGGCGGGCCCGGGACCTATGCCATCCATTTTTGTCTTAACAATCCCCGGCTCAAGGCCACGGTTTATGACCTCCCTACTACCAGACCGTTTGCAGAAAAGACTATTGAAAGATTCGGCCTGAGCGACCGTATAGACTTCGTGAATGGCGATTACCTGGAAGAAGGTGTCGAAGGGGTCTATGATGTGGCCTGGCTTTCTCATATTCTCCACGGGGAAGGGCCGGAAGACGCGGGGCGGACTATCCGGAAGGCTGTTTCCGTCCTGGAGCCGGGCGGCATGATTATCATTCACGATTTCATTTTAAATAACACTATGGACGGGCCGCTTTTCCCGGCGCTTTTCTCTCTCAACATGCTTCTGGGCACGGCCCAGGGGCAGTCTTATTCGGAAAAACAGATCATGGATATGCTGGCCGGGGCCGGTGTGAAGGAAATACGGCGCGCTGCTTTCCAGGGCCCGAACGATTCCGGGGTTATTACCGGGATAGTTTGAACAAGTATAGCCATGTAGGGTGGGCAAGCCCACCAAAACCGTGTGCGCAAGAAAACGCCTCCCATGATATTTACTCCTTTCTTTTCTGTTTCACGATGACAAAAATGGCTCCAAAGAGAGTCAGCTTTAATCGCTTGGGAGCGCCGCATTTTTTGCTTTAAAAACGCGTTCAATCAGTGTACTATAAGTGGCACACCATTATTTACCGGAGGCGAAAATTATGCCCACAAAAAATCCGAGGATTAACGTCGCTCTCGAAAAGCCCCTTTATCATAACATTGAACGCCTGGCGAAGAGAGACGGCGTTTCATTATCCATGAAAGTGCGTGACTTGATAAAGGAGGCCCTGGAAATCGAGGAGGATATCGCTTTAGCGCGTTTTGTACAAGCCAGGGAAGAGACCTTTGTAAAAGAGAAATCTCTAAAGCACGAGGAGGTCTGGTAGGTTGCTCTTTGAACTCCGATACCATCCTGACATCAAAGAGATCGATATCCCCGCTCTGAATGAAAAGTTAAGAAAACGCATTAAAAACGCCATAGAAACCCGCCTTATGACTGCTCCCCATGAATACGGGGAGCCTTTAAGAAAAACTCTTAAAGGCTACTGGAAACTCAGGGTAGGAGATTACAGAGTAGTCTTTAAAGTAGTGAATAGCGAAATCTGGATATTCGGGATCATCCACCGGAAAGAAGTTTATAAAAAGGTAGAAAAAAGGACGCACTGATGCCGTTCAGGGGAGAGAGGAATCTGTTTTCTGTGGATTTTTAGGGGAAGGGCATGGATAATTGTAGCGGTAAGCCTTGTCAGGTCTCAAGTCTTGCGGGATAACAATATATGATTTCTGAGGAAACCAGGCATAACATCCGTGAGAAGGTAGAGAGGTTCCTGCGCGAGGATAAGGGTTACGCCCCGGAAGACCTGGAATTGGGTCAGGCCGTGGAGGTAGTTGTCGGAGAGAAAAGGGTGTCACCGGTTCTGGACATTGTGATTCGTCTCCGGGATAAGAGACTTATCGCCATCAAATGCGCCCCTGGCTCTGTAGTCTCACGGGAGATGGAAGTATTATCTATGGCCAGGCTCCTGGACAGTTATCAGATACCGTTTTCTGTGGCGACCAATGGCGAAGAAGGTGAGCTGCTCGATACGGTTACGGGAAGGGTGATCGGCAAGGGGCTGGAGGCCATCCCTTCTAAGGCTCAGGTCCTGGAATGGCTGAAAAGGGTAGATTTTAAGCCGCTCCCGGAAAAGAAAGTGGAGCAGGCCAAACGCGTGCTTCTGGCCTCTGATGTTTTCAAATGCCCGGTAGTTTGTGAGTATTGACGGCTTCGTAAAAAAGCCTTTTCACCGCAAAGACGCAAAGGACGCAGAGAAAAACTTTTGCCACCAAGGCACCAAGACACAAAGGAATAATCTTAGTCTTAGTGGCTGAATAATTACAAATTCCTTTAATATGTTATCTCGGCGTTCTTGGCGAGCTCTGCGGTAAAATCTTACTTTTTACGAGATCATCAATATTCCCCGGGCTTTTTCTATGTCTTTTTTGATCTGAGCGATAAGCTCCTCAGGGTTGGCGAATT
>JASEGX010000033.1:14006-15091 GCA_030017815.1 Thermodesulfobacteriota bacterium
TCATCCCGCAGGCGTTCGATCAAGTTCACCTCTATTTCCTGTCCATAGATATCTTCAGAAAAGTCAAAGACGTGCACCTCAGCCGAGATATTCTCATCGCCAAAGGTAGGGTTATAACCGATGTTCATCACGCCGTCGTGGGGTCTGCCCTTATAGATAACCTGGGCGGCATAGACACCCAGCCCAGGGCATAGTTCGTCTTCGGCCAGTTCGATGTTGGCAGTGGGAAATCCGAGGACCGGCCCGCCTCTGCGTTTGCCCATCAGGACCTTGCCGGTCATCTGATACGGCCGGCCGAGAAGTCTCCGTACCTGCACCATATCACCGGCAACAATCAACTCACGTACCTTGGTACTGCTTACGATGACATCATCGACGTAGAGGGGCTCGACCACGGTTACCGAGAAACCCAGCTGTCTGCCTTTTCCCCTGAGGAACTCGATATTACCCTGGCGATTCCGGCCAAAGGAGTAGTCATATCCGACTATGAGATTCTTTACGCCTATCTTTTTCCACAGAATATCATCTACAAACTCCTCTGCCGTGGTGTCGGCAAAATCGTGTGTAAACTTGATGCATATAAGTATATCCACACCGGCCTTTTCTATCAGTTCCAGCTTCTTGCTGCACTTAGAGATCAATTTTAAGCCGATCTGTGGTCGGATGACGGCAACCGGATGCGGGTCAAAGGTGATTACTACGCTTTCCCCGCCCGTGGCCTCGGCCTGCTCTTTTACCTTCTTAAAGAGGAGTTGATGTCCAAGATGCACTCCATCGAAATTACCAATAGTGACCGCAGGATTGACAAAACGGCGGGTTATGTTATCTATACCCCTGATTGCTTCCATATTTGCTTTCGCCTTCGCCTCGATAAGACTTGACAACGGAAGTTTTTAAATATAAATAAAACACGTGTAAAAGGCAACGATTAATCCGGTGCCGAAGTGGCGGAACTGGTAGACGCGCTAGGTTCAGGGTCTAGTGGGTGTACGCCCGTCGGGGTTCGAGTCCCCGCTTCGGCACCATTTTTCATTCTCCACCAGGGGAAGACCTATCAAGAAGCAAAAAACCATAGAGGATATCAG
>JASEGX010000034.1 GCA_030017815.1 Thermodesulfobacteriota bacterium
TGATAAAATTCTTTTTTGGTGTTATGTAGAGAACCTGATTCGTAAGGGAAGCGAGGATATTTTTTATGAAATTATCTGTAGCCGAGAAGATCATAAAACAGCACCTGGTGGCGGGGGATTTGACCCCGGGTGAAGAGATAAGCCTGCGTATTGACCAGACCCTGACCCAGGACTCCACCGGCACCATGGCCTATCTACAGTTTGAGGCCATCGGCGTCCCCAAGGTCAAAACGGAACTTTCCGTAAGTTATGTCGATCATAATACCCTGCAGGTCGGTTTTGAAAATGCCGATGATCATCGTTTTCTGCAGAGCATAGCGGCCCGGTATGGTTTGTACTTCTCGCGGCCCGGAAACGGCATCTGCCATCAGGTCCATCTGGAGCGTTTTGGCGTGCCCGGAAAGACGCTCCTCGGTTCGGACAGCCACACGCCGACTGGTGGCGGCCTGGGGATGCTGGCTATCGGCGCGGGCGGCCTGGATGTGGCCCTGGCCATGGCCGGATATCCCTTTCACCTGGTTATGCCCCGGGTTGTGCTGGTCAGGCTGACCGGAGAAATGGCTCCGTGGGTCACAGCCAAAGATATTGTCCTGGAATTGCTCCGGCGGGTCACGGTCAAGGGCGGCGTGGGAAAGATATTTGAGTATGGCGGTGACGGCATAGCCCGGCTATCAATACCGGAACGGGCCACGATTACAAATATGGGGGCCGAGACAGGCGCTACTACTTCCGTTTTCCCGAGCGATAAGATTACCCGGGCATTTCTCAAGGCACAGGGGCGGAGAGATTCCTTTGTCCCGCTGGTTGCCGATGCAGGCGCTGTCTACGACGAGGTCATTAAGATAGATCTCAGTCAGTTGGTTCCCTTGGTGGCCCGGCCGCACATGCCGGATCAGGTCTGCCCGGTTTCAGAATTGCAGGGTCTGAAGGTTGACCAGGTGGCCATCGGCAGTTGCACCAACTCGTCTTATAAAGACCTGGCCACGGTGGCGGAGATCTTAAGGGGTAAGACGGTTCATCCGGGAGTAAGCCTGGTTATCTCTCCGGGCTCCCGGCAGGTACTGGCCATGCTGGCCAGGAAGGGCTATTTGAGTGATCTTATCGCCTCCGGTGCCCGGATACTGGAGAATACCTGTGGCCCCTGCATCGGTATGGGCCAGGCCCCGCCCACCGGCGGGGTAAGTCTCCGGACCTTTAATCGTAACTTTGAGGGGCGTTGCGGGACAAAGACCGCCTCTGTCTATCTGGCCAGTCCGGAAGTGGCCGCGGCTACGGCCTTAACCGGGGCGCTTACCGATCCCCGGACCCTGGGTGAGCCGTTCAGGGTAGCTCTGCCACGACGCTATCTGATAAATGACAGACTTATTATCCCACCCCTGGAGCCTTCCAGGGCTGAAGGGGCGGAGATTATTCGCGGGCCTAATATCCAGCCTCTGCCCGGGCGGGAGGCCCTGCCCTCTGAATTGACCGGGCCGGTACTGATTAAACTGGGCCATGATGTTACCACCGACCACATCCTCCCGGCCGGGGCCGGGATCACCGCGCTCCGCTCCAATATTCCGGCCATTTCACGCTATATCTTCAGCCAGGTCGATCCTACCTTTTATGGCCGGGCAAAAGAGGCCGGCGGGGGATTTATCGTCGGGGGCATGAATTACGGCCAGGGCTCCAGCCGCGAGCATGCCGCCCTCGGGCCCATGTACCTTGGCATAAAGGCCGTGCTGGCCCGGTCCTTCGCCCGCATACACAGAAGTAACCTGATTAACTTTGGCATATTGCCCCTGGTGTTCCTGAAAGAGGAGGATTATGATTCCATTCAAGCGGATGACCGCTTAGCTATCCCGGATGTCAGGGAGCAAAGCCTCTCTGAACAACCGATTCGTATGATTAATGAAACGCAGGGGCATCGTTTTATGGTCAACCTGACTGTCCAGAAGAGGGAAAGAGAGGTCTTGCTGGCTGGAGGGCTGCTCAATTACGTCCGTGAGACACTGTAGGGAGGAAAGGTTATATGCTCGACTTTATGCGTAGGCATACCCGTGCCTGGCTCATCAAGATCATCCTGGGGGCTGTCATCCTGGTCTTTATCTTCTGGGGTGTAGGCACCATAGGCGCCCGGCGTGCCGACATGGTGGCGGAAGTAAACGGCCGGATTATAACCAGGGCTGATTACCAGAGGGCCTATAGTAATACCCTAAAACACTATCAGCAGGTCTATGGGGATGCTCTCCTTTCCGAGGACCTGCTTAAGAAGATGAACCTGGAGAAAGTGGTTCTGGACAGTATTATAAAGGATGTCTTGGCGCAGGAGGGGGCGGCAGGTCTGGATATCCGGGTGAGCGATGAAGAGATCAACGAGTATATCCGCAGTATGCCGGTATTCAATGAAGGGGGCCGGTTTAGCGAGGAAAGGTACCGGGGGGTTCTGGAAAATGCACGCATGACCCCGGCTGCCTTTGAAGAGGATTTGCGTAAGGAGCTTCTCTGGGCCAAGGTGGCAGATACGCTGGGCCGGTTGGCCAAGGTATCGGATGACGAGGTCTGGAATGCCTTTCAGTACGCCAATCGCCGGATAAATCTGGCCTATATCCCGTTTACGGCAGCGGCTTTTAAGAACCAGGTCAAAGTAGAGTCGCCCGCCCTCCGGCAGTATTTTACCGGCCATCAGGAGGATTATCGTGTGCCGGCCCGGGTGCGGGTGCGGCTGGCCCGTTTTCTTTTCAAGGACTATGCGCCTAAGGTCGATGTGTCGCCGGCAGAGGTAGAGAACTACTATAAAAGTAATACGGAGGCATTTAGAGAACCGGAAAGGCGAAGGGTAAGCCATATCTTTTTTGCCCTGAAGCCGTCAGCAACGGATGAAGAGATAGCTAGGACCCAGACTATGGCCGAAGAGGCGCTTAAGAAGGCCGGATCCGGCGAGGATTTTGCCACGCTGGCCAGGCAGTTTTCCGAAGACAAAAGCGCCCTCAGGGGTGGAGACCTCGGATACTTACGGCAGGGGACTACGGATCCCTCTTTCGAAAAGGTGGTTTTTTCCCTGGAAAAGGGAGGCATCAGCCCGGTGGTGAGAAGTAAGGCCGGGCTGCATATTATCAAGGTGACTGAGGTCGTCACCTCTGCGGTAAAACCCTTGGCCGCAGTGGCTGCGGATGTCAAAAGGGTTCTGACCGAAAATAAGGTCCGGGAGTTCGCAATGGCCGGGGCGGCAAGGACATACGAACAGATTATACGCGCAGGCGGTCTCGATAGATACGCAAGGGTGCAAAACCTTCCTCTGACAGAGACCGGTTTTTTCTCTGAACAGGATGAAGTGGATGGAGTAGGCCGCGAGGCAGGCTTTAACCGCGCCGCCCTGGCCCTGAAAAAGGGAGAGGTAAGCTCTTTGATTAAACTGCCACAGGGTTATTTTGTCTGTGAGGTTATGGAGAGAAGGGAGTCATTTATACCAAAATTTGAGGAGATCGAAGTAAAGGTAAAAGCAGACTTCACGGAGAATCAGGCTACAAAACTGGCTGAATCAGAGGCCAGTAAATTTATATCCGGCCTTAAGGGCGGGCAACAATTTTCTGATCTGATTCGCAAATACGGATTTTCGGTGCGCGAGACCGGGTATATAGCTCCAACCGCCCTTTCCGGTAATGAATTTCCGTTCGCAAGGTCAGCGCAGGAACTGTCCATGCTGACACCGGCCCATCCGTATATCCAACAACCGGTTAGAACAGGGGACGCCTTTTATGTTGTGAGCCTGGCCGGTACTAAAGAGGCCCCGAAGGATCTCTATGAGACGCAGAAAAACGTTATAAAAGAAAAACTTCTCCTTATGCAAAGGGACGTTATCTTAAAAGGGTGGCTGGACGGGTTAAAGAAGAAGGCTGAGATCGAGTATGGGGAGGAATTTGAGCAGTACCGGTAAAATTCAACTGTTCACCGCAAAGGCCCGGATCCGGGTGCATGAAGTGGATCTGTCCGAGCTGGAGTTGGAAACGGAAAGCAACGAGACGTAGAAAGGTAAGTATGCCGAGAAAACCCGTGCACTATCATGAGAGCGGTTTTCCTCCTAAGGAGATCAACTGGGAGCGACTGATTCCATTGATCGGCCCGGCGAGTGCAGCCTTGGCGCGCTATGACGGGACCCTGGCTGCCGTGCCGAACGCGGCCGTGCTGCTGTCGCCGCTGATGACCCAGGAAGCCGTGCTGTCGTCACGCATTGAAGGCACCCAGGCGACTATGGCAGAAGTGTTGGAGTTTGAGGCTGGCCTTGTCCCGGATCCGTCGGCCGCAGACAAAACGGCAGATATCCACGAGGTGTTAAACTACCGCAAGGCCATGTGGCGTGCGGTCGAATTGCTCAACGATCTGCCCTTGTGTCAGCGGGTGATGAAGGAAGCGCATCGGATACTCATGGAAGGGGTGCGCGGTCAGGGCAAGGCCCCCGGAGCTTATCGCAGAGTTCCTAATTGGATCGGACCGGCGGGCTGCTCCATTGAGGAAGCAAAGTATGTGCCCATCTCCAGTGAGAAGCTGCCCCGGGCCATGGACCGCTGGGAGCGTTTCATACACGCGAACGCGCCGGACAGACTGGTGCAGCTTGCCATCCTTCACGCCGAATTCGAGGCGCTACATCCGTTTCTGGATGGGAACGGACGATTGGGGCGGATGTTTGTTCCCTTATTCCTCTATAGCATCAAGGCGCTTCAGAGCCCCATGTTTTATATCAGCGCCTATCTTGAGGCCCGGCGCGATATTTACTATGAGCGGCTCCTTTCGGTATCGCGGGATAACGACTGGACAGGCTGGTGTCGCTTCTTTTTGGAGGCCTTGACTGAGCAGGCCAAGCAAAACCATCAAAAGGCCAAAGACATCTTGAACCTTTACGAGGCAGAGAGAACCCGGATTGTTGAGCTGACGCGCTCGCAATATGCCATCAAGGCCCTGGATTTTTTATTTATGCGTCCAGTATTTCAAGCATCGGCATTTACAATGGAATCAGACATTCCCAAATCAACAGCCAATCGGATTCTGAAAACCATGCGCGACAATGGACTGTTTCGCGTCCTAAGACCGGCAGAAGGGCGAAAGTCCGCGGTTCTTGCCTTTCGTGAGCTGCTAAACATCGCTGAAGGAAGAGAGGTTTTCTAAATCATTGATAAGTCACAAACAGCTTTGCGGCCCACATTTTGGCTTTCGTGAATCCCAAAGCTATTTGTGGATCACTCATGAACCACAATGTGATTTGTGGTCCCTTACCGTTTGCGCGTTACTTTTAGCCTGGCGTCGTGCTTGTCCAGTGTGCCTATAAGCATGGCTCTATCCAAGAGCTTGTTGCCTTCTTCGCATGAAGTTTCCGGAAGCAATGCGCATCCAAATATCCGTTCACTGAAGCCGTAAATATCCTTGACCATCCGTTTGATTTCATGATATTGCTCATCTATTCTCACTCAAAGACAGGCCAAAAATGAAAACGCAGCCGGGATACAGGAATCCGGGTTGTCTCAGAAAGAACTGGCCCGACGGGTAGGAACATCCCCACAGCAAATCAGCCGCCGGAGGCGAGACCATGAAATTATTTGAAAGATGGCCCGGTCTCTCACGGCTTGAAGGCTCCCAAGTTACTGAATTACTTAAGGGATTGTCCCAGAATACTAACATTGCGACCTGTGAGGGGCTTTAAATGAAAAACTCAATGTTTAAGAGAGCCTTATGCCGTCTTGTCAGGACTATAAGTCAAATAGTGGGGATGTCTATAAGATATTAACGTTTGAGAAGACGTGAGCACCTGCAGCATAGTTCTAGGTTTTAAAAAGCGGAAGGGATGTGAGAGGAATACAATTTATGCAAAGTAAGAACCAACATCCCAATTTCTGCCTTTTGGTTATTTTCCCACCTAGTTGAACCCAATATAGGTTGAGCTTGTCATTTCTGTCCTATACAGTTCCAAGGCTGTACATCAGCCACCCCGGCGGTTTTCCTCAAACATATCGGCAGGCATGGGGTGGCGTAAATGCCAGACCATCTTGATGGGCCGTTCACTCTCATAACTGACACGGTTTGCGGGTCCCAAGTAGGTGAATGGGACGGTAATACCATTTCTTTTCTTCACATCACGGGCAAAGATCAGGATGCTGTAGCCGCGCATTAAATGATGGATAAGGTTTTGCCCCGTATCGCTGTCATGCGTCGTGTTCGACTGTGATTCCCAGTGCAGAAGTTCTCGGCTGATGGGGTAATCTGCGTACATAGTACTCGGCGAAAACTCACGCTCCGTTTTCTGGAAGGTGATGAGTAAAACATAAGCTTTGATGTCTCTGAAGTGAAGGACCCCGACTCCTGTCGGGCCGGCTGATTCAAGTGTCGCCAGCCCTAACGCTGCCTTGATATCTGAATTACTATATTGAGCGTGAAGTTCCAGAGAGCAGGGGAAGGGTAAGTCTGGCAAGGCGCCGCTGATGCGTGTTTCGTCCTCTGCCCATTCAAGTACTTCTTCGAGATCAGAGAGAATTGATTTGTTGTCGGCGAGCTTTGTGAATGAATCCTTCAGTGTCGTTATCCCCAAAACCATGCCGGGCTTGCCCCACAGTCGGTAATGAACGGACATGTCCGATTTCCCAGCCGCAGATAACGCTCCTGAAAAATCACCTTGCCGAAGTTTCGTTACCACATGACGCAGCCGAGTAATTTCTTTGGGACCATTTATGAAGGCAGCTCGCAGAAGAGCATCCTTGAGTCGGGCAATGTCCGGGTCCTGCGGTGGCAGTGCAAGGCGCGCTCTCGCTTTCCATCCCGACCATGTTTCTCTTACAAGGAGCAACTCGGGCTCATATTCGTGGTAACGCACAAAGTTTCCAAAGGTAAGAGGCTGTTTAGTGTCATTCTCGAAAGTCTGGAGCCTTTCGGGTATTTGAACCGAGAGATTACGTAAATTTTCGCGGATGTTCGTAAGGACATACTCCCGTGCGATACGGTCGAGCTGTATAGAACACCCAGCGGGGAGGTGAGGAAAATTGAGTTCAACTTCCCGGTCAATGGCGAAGCGATGTTTCGGTAATAGTGCTTTCAGCTTTAAATCAATGCGATATCGCCGATGGGCCTGTCCTACAAAATCAAAAACGGTAAGGCAATCCTTCCCAGGTGCATGGCGTAACCCCCGGCCTAACTGCTGGAGAAATACAGTCAGGCTCTCGGTTGGCCTAAGGAACATCACAGTATTCACGTCAGGTACATCAATTCCCTCGCTCAGCTTATCAACGGTGAAGAGAAAGGTAATTCGCCCTGCCCGCAAATCGTTTAACAAAGCTGTACAGCGGGTATCATCGACTCCAGAAACAAAGGCTGCGGACGGAATACCCCGCTGCGTGAACATCTCCGCCATGTACTGAGCATGCTTGATGGTGATACAGAAACCAATTCCCTTGACTGATTGCAGGTCCGGCTCATAACGGGAAAGTGTCCTAAGGATCACATCGAGGCGCTGTAGCGCCAGCATGTCCGTTCCGGTGTAGATTTTTTCCAGTTCGTTTGGGTCATATTTACCGTTTCTCCAGAATTTGTCCTGGTCGAGTGCCACCGGGTCGGCAATCCCGAAGTAGTGGAAGGGGCAGAGGAGTTTCTCTTCCAGTGCCTCAGGTAGTCGTATCTCGGCGGTAAAGCGATTGCTGAAATCTGCGGCAACAATATCACCATCCATCCTCTCAGGCGTTGCGGTGAGGCCAAGTAGGGCTCTGGGTGAAAAATACTCAAATATTGGTCGGTAGCTGTCAGCCGTTCCATGGTGAGCCTCGTCGATGACGATATAATCATAGAAATCCTTGCCCACCTGTTCCCATAGCCGGCGACCGGAGAGCATGCCGACTGAACAGAATAGGTGCTCCAGACGACTGGCTTCAAAGGTACCAACAAGCAGTTCCCCGAAATCATGCATACGCAGCACATTCCTGAACGTCGCCAGCGCCTGCTGAAGAATCTGCTGTCGGTGCGCGACAAAGAGCAGGCGCGCCTGCCTCTGCCGCTGCTTAAAGAATCGCTTAAAGTCAAAGGCAGCAACAACGGTCTTTCCAGTTCCAGTGGCAGCGATGACGAGATTGCGCCAGCGGTCATGCACGGTCCGCTCGATCTCTAGTGCTTCAAGGATGCGTTCTTGGTAAGGGTGCGGAGTGAGATCGAAGAAAACCGCCGGTGTTGCCTGTTGAGGATTACGGGCTCGGTTGATGGCATCCCGGAGGATCTGTGGATCTTCCGGATCAAAAATGATGAACTCACGGCTATTCCAATATGTTTCGAACTCAGCGATAAACTTGTCGATAATATGCGGCATGTCTTGGGCTGTTACCTTGAGGTTCCATTCCAGCCCGCTTGTCATCGCTGCATGCGACATGTTGGCTGAGCCGATATAGGCTGTTGAAAATCCGGACTTGCGCAGGAAATGATACGCTTTGGCATGAAGTCGCGTTCTGTCAGTGTCATAAGATATCCTCACCTCAACGTTCGGCAGCCGGGCCAGCCACTCCACGGCTGGCGAATCGGATGCACCCATATACGAGGTGGTGATGACCCTAACGGGCACATCGCGCGTTCGAAGGTCCTCAAAGGCAGGCATCAAAAGTCGTAATCCGGACCACTTGATGAAGGATACCAATATGTCCACCGCGTCAGCAGAACGCATCTCCTCCTGCAATTCGCTGACAAGCTGCGGGTCGTGGGGGGAACCAGTGAATAGACTGCTTTCGACAATTGGCGTCTGCGGTCTGGGAATCCCTTGTCGGGCAAAATGGGGAGGTGTTATCTCCAGCAGAACAGACTTTTGACCGCCCACAAGCCGCCGCTTTTCCAAATAATCTCTGCCGTCGCTGCCTGCTATAAGATCGATCAATCGATTGCACAGGGCAAGGCGTGTATCAGGGTTAGACTCCTGTCGCAGCGCCTGTTCAATCACTTTGGCAACGAACGAGGCATAGCGTGCTGGCTGCTCCTCCGGGTCGATCTTGGATAGAACAACACGCAACTCTGGATAGCGATTGAGAGCCTCTCGCAAGCCTTCATCGAGCAAAGCCTCATAGATACCAGGGGGGAGAAAATCTTTGTTATCAGGTGGAAGGGATGCCATTAACATGCGCCCCTTATTGGTCCAGTGAGAGTTTTCCGGTATATCTCTATAACTGGCAAGTCCGCTTCTGCCCAGTCGAGGGTGTGCAGTTCACCCGGCGGCAGCCAGGCGATGGCCGCGTGCTCATGGAGGGTTATTTCACCCGCGACAATTGTGCAGATGAAAGGGTAGAGTGTTACCGTAAACGTTGGGTAGTGATGGGTTGCTGGAGGAAGCGACAGGCCTACAGCCACTTCTATTCCCAGTTCTTCGGACAATTCACGTTTCAGGCATTCCTCAGGGCTCTCTCCATTATTGATCTTGCCACCCGGGAACTCCCATTTCAGCGGCAAACTCATGGATTCACCCCGCTGCGTGGATAATACTTTCCCACCGTTTTCTATAATTGCGCAAGCGACTTGTATACTTTTCATGAAAGACATTCGAAGACCAATAAATGCTTCCAGTCCAGCATTCTTAGCTTCTTAATGCTCTCGCTATCAAGCTGTTTATTCCGGTTAATTTTCTCAATCCACCATTCCCTCCGGGTTTTTGGTATCACAAAATATTTGCATCCCTCATGACCATGCCAGAAGCATCCATGGATAAATATGACTGTTTTGTATTTCGGGAAAACCAGGTCGGGTTTGCCAGGCAGTGTAGCATCATAAAGTTTATACCGGAAGCCTTTTCCGAAAAGAAACTTTCTGACAAGGATTTCCGGCCCTGTGTCTTTGCTCCTGATCCTTGACATATTGAAGCTTCTGGTTTTTCTGTCATGAACATCTGTCATAAAGGATATTCTCTAACCAATCTGGAGAAGAATCATAATAGGTTAATTCAGGTATTTTTGTCAAGAATCACTAAAATATGGCGGGGAATTTGCGAGGTATCGGTAAGATTTAACTGCTCACCGCAGAGGCGCAAAGGACGCAGAACATATGGGTTTTAAAAGATAAGAGATAAAAGGTGCTTTCTTGGCGTACTTTACGGCTTTGCGGAAAAAATAGCGGAAACTATTTGGACGGGCTAAGCACCGTGTTCTTGATGCTGGAATATATCTTCTGGAAGTTTTCCTCAAAAGAGGTGGGTGAGACGCGGCCGGTCTCGATAAACTTTATGACTATCTCCTTGGCGGCCCGGAGAATGACCTCATCATCGGCCGTCAATTTCTCATATTTTTTCTCTTTTTGATCCTTACTCATGTCTGAACCCGGGCAGCAAGTAATAAAGCCTCTGCTGTTTTGGAAGAAGGCGTTTGCTTTCAGCAGCAGAGGCTTTTATCATGGCAGGAAAAACCGTTTGGCAGCCTTCCCTGAACCCAAAATTTGGTGGAGCTGATCGGGATCGAACCGACGACCTCTTGAATGCCATTCAAGCGCTCTCCCAACTGAGCTACAGCCCCACAAGGCAGTGTACTAAATCGCCTCCTAATTAACACCGACAAGGCTTTTCTGTCAAGGGGTTTATATCAGATCGGGACATTTCCGGCCTGGCCTGACATCGGGCGTTTTTCGCTTGACAAGCTACCTTGTTGTGATAGCTTTACAACCTTACCTGATTATTGTGCTTTTTGCGGAGGGAATACATGGACTACCGGGAGACGCTTAATCTGCCGCGTACTGATTTTGCCATGAAGGCCAATCTTACCGAACGTGAGCCGGCCGTGATAGAAAAATGGGAGGCGACCAGACTTTACGAACGCATACGCATGGCGTCGGGCGGGAGGCCCCGGTATATACTCCATGACGGACCGCCTTATGCCAACGGCCACATCCACATGGGTACGGCCTTTAATAAGATACTGAAGGACATAGTCTTAAAGTCCAGGCAGATGGCCGGGGCTGACTGTCCTTACGTGCCGGGCTGGGACTGCCACGGACTGCCCATCGAACACCAGGTGGACAGGGAGCTGGGGGCCAGGAAGAAAGGCTTATCCAAACTTGAACTCCGGCGGCATTGCCGGAAGTATGCCGGGAAGTTCATTGACATCCAGCGGGCCGAGTTCAAACGTTTAGGCGTCCTGGGGGACTGGGACAATCCTTATCTGACCATGAGTTATGAATACGAGGCAACGATTGCCCGCGAGTTTGGCCGGCTTTTTCTGAACGGCAACATATATAAGAGCAAAAAGCCGGTTTATTGGTGCACTTCTTGCCGGACGGCGCTGGCCGAGGCCGAGGTTGAGTATTATCCACACCGTTCGCCGTCCATCTATGTCAAATTCCCGCTGGCTTCGGATTTGACCTCCTGCCTGCCGTCCCTGGCCGGCAAAAATGTATTCATGCTGATATGGACCACTACTCCCTGGACCCTTCCGGCCAACCTGGCCGTGGCCTTGAACCCCGGATTTGATTATGTGGCCGTACAGGTAGAGGATGAGATATGGATCGTGGCCGAAGGGCTGCTTCTTTCACTGCTGGGAGCCTTGGGCATTGAGGGATATAAGATATTGGAGCGTTTTCCGGCACGGCGACTGGAGGGGTTGAAGTGCCGGCATCCTTTTTATGAGCGAGATTCTGTCGTCATTATGGCCTCCTATGTAACCATGGACACCGGCACCGGGTGTGTGCATACCGCGCCGGGCCACGGTCGTGAGGACTATGAAAGTGGTTCGGCCTACGGGTTGGACATCTATTCGCCGGTGGATGCCGGGGGTAAGTTTACGGATGAGGTCGGCTACTTTGCCGGAGAGGATATCTTCAAGGCCAATGGGGCCATTATCGATCTTCTCAAGGAGAAGGGGCGTCTGATAGGGAGTGAAGAGATCGAGCATAGCTATCCCCATTGCTGGCGTTGCAAAAAGCCGGTCATTTTCCGGGCCACCGAACAGTGGTTTGTCTCCATGGAGAAAAACGGCCTCCGTGAAAAGGCATTGGGCTGGGTGGATAAGGTAACCTGGGTACCTAAGTGGGGCCGGGAGCGGATCCACAACATGCTGGCCAGCCGGTCGGATTGGTGCATATCGCGGCAACGCTCCTGGGGTGTGCCTCTGACCATTTTTTATTGCCGCGGCTGTGGCGAAGTGGTCATGAATGCAGAGATCATGGAAAAAGTGGTTAATAAATTTCGCGAAGGCGGGGCGGATACGTGGTTTGAAGTCGGGCCTGAGGGGTTTATACCGGAGGGAACTTTTTGTCCTAAATGCCAGGGTACGGAGTTTATAAAAGAGATGGATATCCTGGATGTCTGGTTTGATTCCGGGGTCAGTTTTGCTGCCGTCCTGGAAGGCAGAAAAGAGCTGACCTTCCCGGCTGACTTGTACCTGGAGGGGAGCGACCAGCACCGCGGCTGGTTCCACAGCTCGCTACTGGCAGCGGTAGGCACCCGGGGACAGGCCCCTTATCGCTCGGTGCTGACACATGGCTTTGTAGTCGATGGCGAAGGAAAGAAGATGTCCAAATCCCTGGGCAATGTTATTGCCCCGGAGGAGGTCATAAAGAAGCATGGGGCGGAGATCCTGCGCCTCTGGGTATCGGCCGAGGATTATCGCGATGATATCAAGATTTCTCCGGAGATCCTGCAGCGGTTGACCGAGGCCTACCGGAAGATCAGAAATACGGCACGCTACATACTGGGCAATCTGTATGACTTTTCACCGGAGAAAGACATCGTTTCTTATAGCGAGATGATGGAGATAGATCGTTTTGCGCTGCATCAACTCGCGCAGATAACAGAGAAGGTACGTTTGGCCTACGAGGAATTTGAACTGCATACCGTTTATCACACCCTCTACCAGTTTTGCGCCGTGGATTTGAGCGCTTTTTACCTGGACGTCCTTAAAGACAGACTCTACACCAGCGGTAAGGAGTCGCATGACCGGCGCTCGGCCCAGACCGCCATGCTTTACATCCTGGATACCCTGGTGCGTCTGACGGCCCCTATTCTTTCGTTTACCGCTGAGGAGATATGGCAGTATATGCCTGAAGCGGCCGGCCGTGAAGAGAGCATTCATCTGGCCGGTTTCTCATCCCTCCCGCCGGAGTTTAAGGATGCGGCGCTCGCCGCCAAATGGGAGAGGCTGCTTACCGTCCGGGCCGGGGCTACTAAGGCCCTGGAGGTGGCCCGCAAGGAGAAGGTGATCGGACATACCCTCAGCGCCGCGGTCAGGTTTTATCCTGTCCCTGAAGATTATTCGTTTTTGAGCGAAAATGCAGAGCAGTTACGCACCATACTGATCGTATCGCAATTCGGGGTTGCCGAAGGGCCGGCACCGGCCGGCGCCTACGTGGCTGAAGAGATAAGCGGACTTTCCATTGTGGTATCTCCGGCTAAAGGGACCAAGTGTGAACGCTGCTGGACGGTCTCTGAGAGCGTGGGTACTTTTACAGACCACCTGACTATTTGTGCCCGGTGCCGGGAGGTAGTTACGGCGGGTTGAAGCTAAAGGATGATAAGGGTAATATGGATATTCTATCGGAAAAAAAATTTTTAAAGCCGGTGAGCGACCTCTATCAGAGAAGGCTGTGGTATTTATTCCTGGCCACGGCTTTTGGTGCTTTTGCCCTGGATCAGTTGACCAAGGGACATATACAATACCATTTTGGCCTGTATGAGAGCCGGGCCGTCATCCCTGGATTTTTTAGCCTGACATATATAACGAATTCCGGCGTGGCTTTTGGGCTGATGAGCGGAGAGCCGGATACCTGGAAGCGGTTATTTTTTCTTTCGGTCACACTGTTAGCCATAGGGTTTATTTTTTATCTCTTTAGACACTTCAGGTCAAAAGGCCGGGCAGCGGTCATCGCTATGGGCATGATACTGGGCGGCGCCATCGGCAATATGGCAGATCGGGTGCGCCTGGGTAAGGTGATCGACTTTCTTGATTTCTATATCGGCGGCTGCCACTGGCCGGCTTTTAATGTGGCTGATGCCGCCATAACCTGCGGCGTGCTGTATTTAGCCCTTACGCTTTATAGACAACAGGGATAATCTATGCATCCGATACTCTTTCGCATAGGCGGGCTTACTATCCATACCTATGGCTTGTTTGTGGCCGTGGGGTTTCTGGCAGGCATGGCCCTTGCCGTCCGGGAGGCCAGGCGCGCGGCCCTGGATACCGAGAAGATTTCCAACCTTTTTTTCTGGATCATAATTTCGGCGATCATCGGTTCGAGGCTTCTCTATGTCATAGCAGAGGCCCCGGGCCTTATAACGTCTCCCCTCGAGATCTTTAAGATCTGGAAAGGCGGCCTGGTCTTTTACGGCGGGGTTATCCTGGCGGTGGCAGTTACGATTTTTTATATAAGGCATAACAAGCTGCCGCTCTGGACAACCATGGATATCCTGGCCCCGCCCCTGGCCCTTGGCCTGGCCTTTGGCCGCCTCGGATGTTTTTCTGCCGGTTGCTGTTATGGCCGGCCTGCCGATGTCCCGTGGGCGGTTACGTTTACCAATCCGGATTCACTGGCGCCGCTTTATATTCCCCTCCATCCTACCCAGCTTTATGAGGCCGGCGCGGCGCTTATTATTTTTTTCATCCTTATGCTTACACGCCGGGCGAAGCGGTTTGAAGGCCAGATGATGTGGACATTCTTTTTTCTATACGCTGTGGCGCGATTTATCATTGAAAATTACCGTGGCGATCCCCGTGGGGCGGTATGGGGCGATCTCCTCTCTACCAGTCAGTTTATAAGCTTACTGTCGGCTGTTGCTGCGCTGACAGGTTTCTTTTATTTTCTAAGGAAACAAGGCGCAAAGCAAGGGGGCGGCGCGTAACAAAAAAATCTTGCAAAAGGGGCAAACTTCATTATTATTAGGCCCGAATTTTTGGGGCGGAGGATTTAAGCCCGCCGTTATTGATGATCTCGTAAAAAATCAAAGCTTGGACGGCACAGTAAAAAGCTCCAGTTGCAAGGCGCGCAAATCCTGAGGAATGAGGCGTACTTGTAGCTACGCCGCAGTGACGAAGGATGCCGCGCAACGCAGCCCTTCGACTTTGCTCAGGGCCGTGAGCCTGTCGAACGGCAAATGGA
>JASEGX010000235.1 GCA_030017815.1 Thermodesulfobacteriota bacterium
TACTTTACGCTGAAAATCTATCAGGCTTTCTGCAACTAATTCGGAGAAGAACCTGTTATTTGAACTTATAGAGGTCGGAGTTTTCTGAGGGCCAAACCCTCAAGACTTCAAATACCGCTCAATATTTTCCGCCAGTATATCAAAAATCCTTCTGAACTCTCTTTCGTCTCGTTCCAACAGTGTAACCCGGAACCCCTGGAGGTCGGTAGAAAAGGAAGACAGTGGCACGACGCAAATACCTGTGGAACCGAGTAAATAATACACAAATCTCTTGTCCAGGGATACACCCGGTGCACTTACCAAGCGCTCCACATGGACACGCACGTCATTATTTTTAATAGGCAAGGTCTGCTTGTTATTTAACCGGCCATCTTCAAATACCACACTCATGTAAAATGCACCGTTGGTTCGGTTAACTAAGACACCCGGCACACATTTTAGGCGCTCATAGGCAATATTGGAAAATTTCTCATACCTGGAGATACGCTCATTTAGATATTCCTGGTACTTGGGATGGGTTACCAATCGCGGGATAGCCTTCTGCGGAAGGGTGGTCGAACAGACCTCCATCATCTTGGCATTCAGAATAGACTGTACATATCTCTCAAAAAGTACGTCTTTGTGGCCATTATAGACTTCTATCCAGCCACAGCGTGACCCCGGCCAGGGAAACTCCTTGGATATGCCACGCATGGCTATGGCTGGAACATCGCCTATAATATCACCTATAGGGACCGTTTTTTGCCCATTGTAAACGATATTGATATAAACCTCGTCACAGATAATAAAAAGGTTATACTCCCTGGCGATAGAAACTATCTCTTTTAAAATATCTACGGGGTAAACCACTCCCGTTGGATTGTCCGGGTTGATGAGCAATATACCTGCCACATTCGGGTCATATTTAACGCGGTTGCGCAGGTCTTCAATATCCGGATACCAACTGTTTTCGGGATTTAACGGGTAAGAAATAGGTCTGGCCCCGGCATGGGCGGCCTCAGCCGAGGAATGCGTGGAATAGGTAGGGGCGGGGCCAATAATACGCGCTGTAGGATTTAACAGCCCATAAACCTTGGCAATAGCATCGCCCAGGCCATTAAAAAAGATGATGTCATCCGGGGTAATCTGTGCTCCGCCCCGTTTGTTAGTCTGCTCCGCTATAAACTGGCGGGTCTCCAGAAGACCACGGGTAGGGCTGTAACCGTAGGTGCAATCCTCCATGACCAGTTCAGATACTATCTTCTTCATCCAACCCGGGATTTTCTCACCCTTGGCCACGGGATCGCCAATGTTCTCCATATTGGTCTTAATGCCCAGGGTCTGGAGCTTCTCCGCCACATTAACGATATTACGAATCTCGTAGGTCAGCTCTCCTGCGCCAATGTGAACGATATCCGTACGCATGAATTTAACTGCCTCTCTTTAGCCGATGTCCTGCAAAAATCCGCATAAGATTTAATACGTAAGATGTAATCAAAAATATACCCATTAAATCTCCGCTAACCCCTCTTTACCAAAGATGGGTGTATTTTCCCCCTTTGAAAAAAGGGAATTAAACGCAACTTGGTATAAGTCCTTAATTAATAATACAACCGCACTTAGGAGTCAAGCGGACTTTTCCCTTCACTAAAAGCAAATGACAACGGTTCCCCTTTCTTAGGGGAGAGCCGATAAGCATTTTTACTCACCCGCTGAGATCGTGACTTGGGTGTGGTTGGGGTGGTAGTTACTGTCCCCTTAAGTACTCAGAAATAGTCTTATCGTAAACGCTGGTCAGTGCAAAGACCTTCCTGGCCAGGGCAAATCGTGTCTCTACCGTAGTAGCCCCGTTATTTTTCTCCATCTCTCCTAATACCCGGCGGTAATCGGCTGGATCGCAAACTACAGTAACATCTTTGTAATTCTTTGCTGAAGCCCGAAGCAACGTCGGTCCGCCGATATCGATCTGCTCTATGGCCTCATCCAAGGTAATATCCGGTTTAGCTATGGCCTGGGCAAACTGGTAGAGGTTCACTACCACCAGGTCTATGGGTGGGATGTTTAGCTCGGTGGTCTGCTGGACATGTGCGGGATCATCCCGCCGGAAAAGGATTCCCCCGTGTACCTTGGGATGAAGGGTCTTAACGCGGCCGCCCAATATCTCCGGCGAACCGGTATAGTTGGAAATCTCGACCGCTGAAATACCATTGTCCTTCAGAAGTCTTGCCGTGCCGCCGGTGGAAAGTATCTCTACCCCCAAATTAGCTAAAGCTTTTGCAAATTCAACTAGGCCAGATTTATCGGTTACACTGACTAACGCCCGTCTTATCTTCTCCACGAAGTCACCTCCAAAAAAAACCCGACCCCGCCTCTGGCGGGGTCGGGTCAAATTTTATTCCCGGCAACGTCCTACTCTCCCACCCAGTCGCCCGGGCAGTACCATCGGCGCTGAGGAGCTTAACTTCCGTGTTCGGGATGGGAACGGGTGTTTCATCCTCGCCATAGCCGCCGGAAAATCACATTATTCAACAAATCAATTGATAAACAAATATGGCCACATCAGTAAATGCATTGAAAATATAAAATTATGGTCAAGCCGCACGACCGATTAGTATCAGTAAGCTCAGACCATTACTGGCCTTACACACCTGACCTATCAACCTCGTAGTCTCCGAGGGGTCTTTAGGTGGCTTACGCCACGGGATATCTAATCTTGAGGTGGGCTTCCCGCTTAGATGCTTTCAGCGGTTATCCCGTCCGAACGTAGCTACCCAGCGATGCCACTGGCGTGACAACTGGAACACTAGAGGTTCGTCCATCCCGGTCCTCTCGTACTAGGGACAGCTCCTCTCAAATATCCTCCGCCCGCGACAGATAGGGACCAAACTGTCTCACGACGTTTTAAACCCAGCTCACGTACCGCTTT
>JASEGX010000236.1 GCA_030017815.1 Thermodesulfobacteriota bacterium
CCTTCTATGGTGGTAAGGGGCGATCTTTTGATTACCATCTCCACCGCGGGTAAAAGTCCGGCCCTGGCCAAAAAACTGCGCCGGGAGATGGAAGATGCCTATAGTCGGGAATATGCCGATTTTCTCAAGCTTATGGGGGCCGTCAGGCCCAGGGTGCTGGCTATGGGCCGGCCGCAGTCTGAAAACGAGGCCATCTTCAACCGGCTGGTCTATTCAGCGCTTCTGGACTGGATTCGGGCCGGTGACCGGGAGCGCATTGACCGCTTTTTGCAAGAAGTCCTGGGGCCGGAGTTTGGACTTTCAAACCTTGAGATAGAAAATTAATAGCTATTCACCGCAGAGATCACAGAGGCCGCAGAGAAAAGCTTTTGCCACCAAAGCACCAAGACACAAAGGAATAATCTTAGTCTTAGGGACTTGGTGTCTTAGTGGCTGAATAGTTACGAGATCTGAGCTTTAAAAAAATGAACGTCATCCTTTTTAAACTGACCCTATTGTTATACCTGGCGGCTACGGCGGGTTACCTGGTCTATATAATCTCTCAACAAAAGCCGGCCGGCCGGGTAGCCTTGGGCGTGGCCATCGCCGGATTTTTCTTCCATACCGCAACCATCATAGTCCGCTATTATGAAGCGGGTTACGCCCCGGTAACGAACTTACACGAGTCTCTTTCGTTTTTTGCCTGGGCGCTGATAGGCGGGTACCTCTACATTCACGTGCGGTACAAGGTGAAAAATCTGGGCGCCTTTGCTACGCCGATAGCGACCCTTTCTATGTTTGCCTCTTCTACCCTTCCCAAGAAAATAATAGCCTTACCCCCGGTGCTCAAAAGCTACTGGCTGCCCATTCATGCTACAGTTTATTTTCTTGCCTATGGAATCCTGGCCGTGGCCGCCTGTGCCGGCATTATGTATTTGATTCAGGAACGCCAGATCAAGAAAAAGAAGTTCGGGGCCTTTTATCAGCGCCTGCCTTCCCTGGAAGTTCTGGATGCCATAAATTACCGCTGCCTGACCATTGGTTTTCCGCTTCTGACCGTAGGCATACTGACCGGCTCGCTCTGGGCCGAGCAGGCCTGGGGTGCGCATTGGCAGTGGGATCCCAAGGAAACCTGGTCGCTCGTCAGCTGGCTTTTTTATGCGGCTCTTCTCCATGAACGCCTGGCCGTAGGCTGGCGGGGCAGGCGGGCGGCCATCATGGCCATCATCGGCCTGGGAGCATTACTTTTTACCTTCCTCGGGGTTTCGCTGCTGCTCAAAGGATTACATACTTATGCCGGATGGGGCGTCTAATCTGAGTATAGTTCTGATCGGTCTCAATCATGAGACAGCGCCGGTTGAGATCAGGGAACGCCTGACTTTCGGCGGCGACCGGGAACTGCCTTTTACCCTGATACGCGGGATACTATTCGTCAAGGAATTCATATTTCTTTCCACATGCAACCGTGTAGAAGTCCTGATGACTACCTCTGATCCGGCAAATGCAGAAATGGAGATAAAAAAGGTCTTTACCGAGTCAAATGGCATCCCCCTCGGCGACTTTGAACGCTGCCTGTACATTTATCATGAAGAAGAGGCCGCCAAGCATTTGTTCCGGGTGGCGGCCAGCCTGGATTCCATGGTTTTAGGCGAACCACAGATACTCGGCCAGATCAAAGAGGCCTACCGCCAGGCGACAGACCAGAAGACCTCCGGCGTCATACTCAACCGCCTCCTGCATAAGACCTTTTCTGTGGCCAAGCGTGTGCGTACCGAGACCGGCATTTGCAGCCATGCCGTTTCGATAAGTTTTGCGGCGGTCGAACTGGCCCGGAAGATATTTGCGGATTTAAAAGGGAAACGGGCCATGTTGATTGGAGCCGGCGAGATGGCCGAATTGGCCTCTGAACACCTTATCTCCAACGGCGTGGCCGAGATTGTAGTGGCCAACCGGACCCTGGAGCGGGCTATAGATCTGGCGCAAAAGTTTAAGGGCCGGGCCGTTTCCCTGGATGAGGTATATGATCAACTGTCAAAGGTGGACATCATAATAAGCTCCACCGGGGCACCGGGGCTGGTAATTAATTATGATAATGTAAAGAGCGTCATGCGTGCCCGTAAGAACCGGCCGTTGTTCCTTATTGATATTGCCGTTCCCAGGGATATTGACCCGCGCACCAATGAGATAGATAATGTTTATCTCTATGACATAGACGACTTGAAGGGAATCATAGAGATGAATAAGGCTGAACGGCAAAAGGAAGCCCTGCGGGCTGAAAGGATTGTCGAAGAAGAGGTTATTAAATTCAGGTATTGGCTCCAGGCGCTGGATATTACGCCCATAATAGTATCCTTACGTGAAAAGGCAGAGCAGCTTAGACTCAAAGAGTGCCAGAAGACCCTCTCCAACATGGGTTCCCTGACCCCGGAACAGGAAAAGGCCGTGCACGTCCTGACCACCTCTATTGTCAACAAGATGCTCCACGATCCTATCACTTATCTCAAAGGGAAGAACAGCCGCGAGCATAAGGATATCTATCTTGATTTTGCCCGCCAGATATTTAACCTTAATGGTGAACCGGCAGATACGGAGGAGTAACGGATTGGAGGGAAGGAACTATAGTTAAGGTCATTAGTCAATAGTCATTGGTCATTGGTTAAGTGGAAAGATCGATATTTTCTACCAGTGGAGCCTCTTGCAAAATTCTTATGATCGGATTGTCGTCATTCCGGCGAAAGCCGGAATCCAGTAACTCCGACCAGATTAAGACACTCCTGGACACCGGTTTTCACCGGTGTGACGACTTTTGCAAGCGCCTCAGTGACAAGTGACTAATGACCAGTGACTCTGACTATAGATGCAGCAAGGAGGGAGATTAATAACTATGGCGGACATAATCGATATAGAGGAAAGAT
>JASEGX010000237.1 GCA_030017815.1 Thermodesulfobacteriota bacterium
GTTTTGCAAGAGGCTCAATATTATGAATATTTCGACTTTATGTCAAGAAATGTCATTTTTAAGGTTGCGCTTTTTAAGAGATAATTTTTTGATAAATTTTTGCCTTGACGTATCGGCAGTTTAGTGAGAATTAACTTATAAGGACCGGGAAAGGTAACAATTATATGAATGCCGCGTCTGTTTTTAAAAGCGACATCTTAAAGACTCGTACACGGCGGCTCCAGGAAAAGATGCGGGCGCAGGGCATCGATGGAGCCCTCATAAAGCAGAATGCAGACCTTTACTATTTTAGCGGCACGATGCAGGAAGCGTATCTTTTTGTGCCTATGAGCGGCGCATCCCTTCTCATGGTCAGACGCAATCTGGCACGGGCGAGAGCGGAGTCATCCCTTGAAAACGTCATACCGCTCGGCGGTGTGCGGGAGATTCCCAAGACGATAGCCGGGCATGGTTATTATGTCCCGGGGCTTCTGGGCCTGGAAATGGATGTTACCCCGGCCAAGCTATACCTTTATTTAAAAGATGATGTATTTTCGGGAATAGAAATAGCGGACGTCGCTCATGCGATTCGCGAGGTACGGATGCTCAAGTCTCCCCTAGAGATAGAATGGCTGCGGCAGGCCGCCGGACAACTGAACAGCGTCATTAAAGAAGTGCCGGACTTATTACGGTCGGGGATGACCGAACTGGAACTTTCCATTGAGCTTGAATACCGGCTCCGCCGGGCCGGCCACCAGGGATTTATGCGTATGCGGGCCTGGAACCAGGAACTCTTCTTTGGGCACATACTATCCGGGTCGTCCGGCGCGGAACCTTCTTACTTTAAGGGGGCCACCGGAGGCAGGGGTATCAATCCGGCCTTTAGCCAGGGGGCGTCAAGCAAGGTTATCTCCGTGGGGGAGCCGGTTAGTGTTGACCTGGGAGGATGTGTAAATGGGTATATGATTGACCAGACCAGGATGTTTGCCCTCGGTTTCCTGCCGGATGAACTGAAAAGGGCTTATGAGGCGATCATTGAGATACACTATGGACTCCGGGAGAAAATACGGGTGGGCGAGACCTGTGGCCGCATCTATGAATGGGCCTCTGACAAGGCGGCCTCTCTGGGTTACTCGGACAACTTTATGGGCTGTGGAGAGGCCAAAATGCCGTTTATTGGCCACGGCATAGGGTTGGAAGTAGACGAACTGCCGGTCTTTTCGGCCCGAAATCCCATGCGGCTGGAGGCCGGGATGACTTTTGCCATCGAGCCTAAGCTCATCTTCCCCGGAGTAGGGCACATAGGCGTTGAAGATACCTATGTTCTCACGCCGGAGGGTGTTGAGGCGCTGACTACGTCACCGGATGAAATGATGATTATAAAAACGTGATAAGCGTTCAGCCATCAGCGGTCAGCTTTCAGCTTTGAGCCGCGCCTGGAAGTCGCTCCTATAAGGCAGCTCGTAGCATATAGCGCATAGCAGATAACAAATAACAAAGCGGGCGCATGCTTTAATTTTTACTAAACGCTAAGCCCTAGTCGCTAAACGCTAATAAGCGGTATTTCCTCACCAAGCAAGGCCACCCGAAGCCACTTGCACGCAAACTTAAAGAGAGAAAGTTCGTCTTGTAGCGCTGTCCTTATCTCTTCGCCCTTAAGGTTGTATGTATCCAGGAAGCCCTGTCTGCACACCAGTTGAGCGAATTCGTCCAGGCTGTAACTGGCCAGAAAGAACATCTGTATGCCCGTTTTGTCTAGACCGCCGGCGGGAAACCTTTCGCTAAGGGTTACCTGAGACCACAGGTCGTTCATATCTTCGTAAACAGCCGTCCCTTGTCTTTCCCGCCATGCCCTTATGGTTAATAAGTTATTTTCACCTGAGAATCCCCCTGTGTCCCCCTTTTCCAAAAAGGAATTTTTTTCATTAAAGCCCAGGCAAAATGGCCTTTTTACTACTGAGTACATGGGGTTTGCCTGTTTGCCGTCAATGTCTTTATCGGCAGATGGCTCTAAAGGGAAGATACGGCATGACCAGGGGCGGTCTGGATATACCCGGCATCCATCCGGACTGGAGAACGGGCAGCGTTTTTCGTCCCCAGTCATCTTTATTACCACCAGGGGGTGGCCGACCTCTTCCATATAGATGGTTGTGGTATATGTATCCAGGAATTTTCTTGATGAGAATCCCAGGTGATTTTTCAGGCGCATTATGTCGTAAGGAGTCAGAAAAAGGTTGATATCCCGGCAGCACCGGTTGAAGCAGTTCAAGCCCTTCCGGCAGTCAAAGAGAAATATGTCATCCAGGCCCAACGTAATTGTCTCGTTCATTATTGTCTCCTCAAGGCTGAAAGCTAACGGCTTACTATGTATAGTGAATGTCATTAGTCAATAGTCATTTGTCATTGGTAAAAGGGATCGATCTTCCACACTTAACCAATGACCGATGACTAATGACCAGTGACGTTGCCCGTAGTTTTTACCGCAATAAAGGCCATCTCTACCCGCGCGGCTTTGGGCAACCCGGAAACCTCTACGGTGGCCCGGGCCGGCGGATCGTGTTTAAAAAATTCACCATAGACGGCATTCATGGCGGCAAAGTCATTTAGGTCCCTCATATAGACAGTAGCCTGAACCACATCCGCATAGCCCATGCCTGCCGCCTTTAATATCGCCCCAAGATTTTTCAGAATCTGTCCGGTCTCGGCGGCTATATCCGTATTGACCATCTCTCCGGTGACTGGGTCAAGGGCGATCTGTCCGGAGATGAACAACTGGCCGCCGGCCATGACCGCCTGACTATACGGACCTATGGCCTCCGGGGCCTCTTTTGTCTTAATGATCTTTTTCATCTTTTTTCCCTGTCAGGACGCAGATTTGGTCACAGAGATGCGCAGAAAATTTTTT
>JASEGX010000035.1 GCA_030017815.1 Thermodesulfobacteriota bacterium
CACGTATTTATCCAGCTCAGCTACGATCTGGCGTGGGGTTAAGGTCTCTATGTCGATCATAATTTTTCTACCGATATTATTTCATTAGTATAGATGCAGATTGAAGCGGCAATGCGCATGGCCTCTCTGGCAATACTCTCGGCATCCAGGTCTGAAGCCGAGACCAAGGCCCGGGCCGCGGCCAGGGCATAGGGGCCGCCGGCGCCTATGGCCAGAAGTCCGTCATCCGGTTCGATAACGTCGCCTGCTCCGGAAATAAGAAAGGAACGTTCGCTATCCACGGCTATTAAGAAGGCCTCCAAGCGCCTAAGGATCCGGTCTGTCCGCCAGTCTTTGGCCAGTTCCACTACGGAACGGACCAGGTTGCCGGAGTGTTTTTCCAGCTTTTGTTCCAGCCGCTCAAACAAAGTAAAGGCATCGGCGGTAGCCCCGGCAAAACCGGTAACGACCTTATCCTGGTACAGGCGGCGCACTTTACGGGCCTGGTGCTTCATGATGGTGTTGCCCAGGGTTACCTGACCGTCTCCGGCCACCACCACCTCTCCTCTGTGGCGCACGGCCAGTATCGTCGTCCCTTTTATCTTCTCCAGGGCATTTTCCATTTGTGCAGACTTCCTCCCTTACTTATCGCCTTTGGCCTTGGGGTGGGCGCTATCGTAAACGGCCATTAGTTTGTCCAGCCCGACATGGGTGTATTTCTGTGTGGTAGAAAGGCTTACATGGCCGAGCATCTCCTGTACGGAGCGCAGGTCTGCACCCATGTCCAGGAGATGGGTGGCGAACGTATGCCTTAAAGCATGCGGATACACGTGTTTGAATAGCCCGGCCAGCTCGCCATATTTTCCGACCAGCCGCTCTACACTCCTGGCGCTGAGCCGGCCGCCGCGGCTATTGATAAAAAGCGGCTTCGCATCCTGCACGCCGGTTTTGCGCGTGACTTTCTCACTTTTCCCCATGTACTCCTTAAGGGCCTCCAGCGTCCGGTTGCCAACGGGCACAATGCGTTCTTTACTTCCCTTGCCCAGGACGCGCGCTATACCCAGGGATAAATCTATACTATCCGTATTCATGGCCACAAGTTCACCGACGCGCAGACCGCAAGAATAAAGGACTTCCAGGATAGCCCGGTCCCGTAAGGTCAAAAACTCGTTCCCTTTTGGCGATTCCACCAGGGCGAAAATCTCATCCACAGGCAAGAACGTAGGCAGAAATTTTTCCTGTTTGGGGCTGGAAACCAGTTCCGCGGGATTATGCGGCAAAAACCCGCGTTTGACCAGATAACGGAAAAAACTGCGGATAGAGGCAAGTTTGCGGCCTATGGAAGAACGCTTATTCCTGGCGTATAAGTGGGCCAGGAAACTGCGGATGGATAGATGGTCGATGGCCTCAATAGTTGCCTTATCGCCCAGAAAAGCGGCAAATTGTAAAAGATCGCCCTCATAACTGCGCATGGTATGCGGGGAGTAGTTTTTTTCTATCTTTAGATAGGAAAGGAACGTGGGAATATGTTTTTTCACAGCTAGCCCTGAAAGTTAAGAAAAATAAGATATTATTACTAACATATCCGTTGTAATTTTCAAATAAAAAACGGCAGGGATGAGAGTATAATAAGGCGGGTAGGGCATGAAAAAGGATAAGGGCGTGCCGTACGGCACGCCCGATAGCGGTTACTCTATATTCACTTTTATTTGTTTAGGCCTGGCTTCTTCCTGTTTAGGGACGATGATTTCCAGTATCCCATTTGAGAATCTTGCCTTGATCTTATCCGCCTCTACGGCAGAGGGCAGGGCAAAGGAACGGTTAAATACCCCGTAAGAACGCTCGATACGATGGTAGTTTTCCTGTTTAACATCTTTCTGGAATCTCCGTTCCCCGCCCAGGACAAGGGTGTTATCCTTCATCTCCACCCGGATGTCTTCATGGGTCAATCCAGGCAGTTCGGCCTTTATGACTATCGCCTCTGCTGTCTCATAAATATCCACCGGGGGCACCCAACTACCCTGGATTAAGTCTTCCCTTTTTCCCGTGCGACCCAGACTTTCCTCGAAAAGTCGATTCATCCTCTCCTGTAAGGACAATAAATCCCTGAAAGGTTCCCATTTGACAATCGGCATAAGTAAATCCTCCTTTGAAATATGTTTTATCTGACTTCTGAGCCTCTTGCAAAATTGTCTGTCATCCCCGAATGATTCTATCCCCGATACAGGCATTCGGGGACGGATATGGTTTTTACTTGAATAAAACCAGATTCCCGCTCAAAAGCGTTGCGGGAATGACAAAAAATGGAGTTTTGCAAGAGCCTCTTCTGTCTCCTGTGTTCTGTATCTTAGGCTGCTTTCCTGAAGACGATTTCTCCCTTATCGTCAGTCTCTATCAGGATCGAATCTCCTTCCTGAAATGCCCCTTCCAGCAATTTCAAGGCGAGGCCATCCTGTATATATTTCTGGATGGCCCTCTTGAGGGGTCTGGCCCCAAAGACCGGATCGAAGCCGACCCTGGCCAGGAATTCCTTGACCCCGTCGGTCAGCTTGATCTTGAGGTGCCGGTCGCTAAGACGCTTTTTCAGGAGCTCGATCTGGATGTCGACAACTTTTTTCAACTGTTCCATCTCCAGGCCGTGGAAAATGATTATCTCGTCGATCCGGTTCAGAAACTCCGGCCTGAACTGTGTATGCAGGGCATCCATGACCCTTCGCACCATCTCCTCCCGGTCTTTTTCACCCAGATCCTGTATATATTGGCTGCCTATATTGGAGGTCATGATGATAATGGTGTTCTTGAAGTCCACGGTTCGCCCCTGGCCGTCGGTCATGCGTCCGTCATCCAGTATCTGCAGGAGTGAATTAAAGACCTCGGGATGGGCCTTCTCTATCTCGTCAAAGAGCAGTACAGTGTAGGGCCGGCGACGGACGGCTTCCGTGAGATACCCTCCTTCTTCATAGCCGACGTACCCTGGAGGGGCGCCGATAAGTCTGGCCACAGAGTGTTTCTCCATAAATTCAGACATATCCAGACGCACCATGGCCTGTTCGTCGTCAAACATAAACTCAGCCAGGGCCTTGGCCAACTCGGTCTTGCCTACACCCGTCGGTCCCATAAAGATGAAAGAGCCGATGGGGCGATTGGGATCCTGGAGCCCGGAGCGGGCCCGGCGCACGGCATTGGCTACAGCGCGAATGGCGTCTTCCTGGCCGATTACGCGCCGGCGCAGGCGGTCTTCCATGTGAATGAGCTTTTGTTTCTCGCTTTCCATCATATGGGAGACCGGTATCCCGGTCCAGCGGGAAACCACCTCGGCTATGTCTTCTTCATCCACCTCTTCTTTAAGCATCTTCTGATCGGCCTGCAATCCTTCCAGTTCCTTTTTATTCGCCTCGAGTTGTTTCTCCAGATCCGGAAGCAGGCCGTAGCGAATCTCTGCGGCCCTGGTCAAATCGCCGGTTCTTTCGGCCTGGGCCTCTTTATTTTTGGCCTCTTCGATATTTTCCTTAATAGAGCGTATATTCTGGATAATTTCTTTTTCCCTCTGCCAGTGGGCCTTCATAGCATTGCTTTTTTCGCGCAACTCGGCCAATTCTTTCTCGATCTTCTCTAATCTTTCCCTGGAGGCCGCATCTGTCTCCTTGCGCAGGGCCTCACGCTCGATCTCAAGTTGTACGGCCTTTCTTTGTACCTCATCAATTTCGCTGGGGAGGCTGTCTATCTCGATGCGCAGTTTAGCGGCCGCCTCATCGATGAGATCAATGGCCTTGTCCGGTAAAAAACGGTCGGTTATATACCGGTTTGATAAGGTAGCGGCCGCGACTATCGCCGAGTCCTTGATGCGCACGCCATGATGAACCTCATATTTTTCCTTAAGCCCGCGTAAGATAGATATGGTGTCTTCTTTGTTTGGTTCGGTGACCAGGACCGGCTGGAACCTGCGTTCCAGCGCCGCATCCTTCTCGATATGTTTTCTGTATTCATCGAGCGTGGTAGCCCCGACACAATGCAGCTCCCCCCGGGCCAGGGCCGGTTTAAGCATGTTTGAGGCGTCAATGGCCCCTTCGGCTGCCCCGGCGCCGACTAACGTATGCATCTCGTCAATAAACAGGATTATCTGTCCGTGTTTATCCTGAATCTCTTTTAATACAGCCTTCAAACGATCTTCAAACTCACCCCGGTATTTAGCGCCGGCGACCAGGGCGCCCATGTCCAGGGCCACCACCTGTTTGTCTTTCAGGGTCTCCGGTATATCCCCGCTGACAATGCGCTGGGCCAGACCTTCTACAATAGCGGTCTTGCCGACCCCGGGTTCACCGATAAGGACCGGGTTGTTTTTGGTCCGTCTGGAAAGTACCTGGATAACGCGGCGGATCTCTTCGTCGCGGCCTATGACCGGATCCAGCTTACCGGCCCGGGCCAGGGCCGTAAGGTCCCGGCCGTAGCGCTCCAGGGCCTGATATTTTTCCTCCGGGTTCGGATCGGTCACCCTCTGACTGCCCCGGATACTGAGAAGGGCCTGCATCACCGTTTCGTGGCTGACGCCTTTTTGCTTGAGGATATCCGCTACCGCTGAGCCTTTTGTCTCCAGCATGGCCATGAGGAGATGTTCCTGACTGACGTAGTCGTCCCGCATCTCCTCGGCTATCTTAAAGGAGCGGTCCAGCATATTTTTTAGCAGGGGCGAGATATAGGCCCCTTGAAAGCCTGCGCCGGACACCCTGGGCAGCCTTTCCAACTGTTGCTCCGCCCCGGCCATAACCGCATTCGGATCAACACCCATTTTTTTCAAGATAGCGTGGATAAGACTTTCCGGTTGTTCCAGAAGTGCGGCCAGTAGATGCTCAGGCTCTATCTGCTGATGTCCCTTGCTTTCCGCAAGTTGCTGGGCGCTTTGTATGGCTTCCTGGGATTTTATGGTTAATTTGTCGAATCGCATAATTTCTCCACTAAGTTAGGACGCAGATTTTCGCCGATATCCGCAGAAAAATGTTTTTATATGGGGCTCTTATAAAAGTTGTCCGCCTGTCCCAGACCCCGATCCGGGGTTCGCCGGAATGACGGCAATCCGAATCATGAGAATTTTACAAGAGGCTCATATTTGAAATTTTGACAATCCGCATTTATCTGCGTCCAAAAAGGGAAATTCCTCTGCCACCAAGTTAAGCATCCGGACAGGGCCTGTCAAGCCAGGCTCCTGGGGTCAGGACTTCAATATATCCTTTAGAATCTTTGCCTGGCGCATGCGGTTCAGTTCAGCATGGTTGGTGAGGTCGAAGTGCAGGGGCGTAATGGATATCAGGTTGTGGGAGAGGGCCCAGGTATCTATGTCTTTTCCCTCCCGGATGAAATGGGTTTCTCCGGCCTGCCAGTAATAAACATTATCCCTGGGGTCGATACGTTTGTCAAACCGTTCCACGAAGCGGGAAATCCCCTGCCGGGTTATGGCGATGCCGCGGATATCCTCCGGCGGGACGGCCGGTATGTTGACGTTAAGCAAGGTGGCCGGATTCAGCTCCAGTTTGGTTACCCGTCTGATAAGCTTGCGGATAAAATGAGCGGCAAAGGAAAAGTCGGGGTCTTTAAAGGTATTTAGAGATACGGCGATAGAGGGGATGCCTAATATGGCCCCTTCGGTGGCCGCAGAGACCGTACCGGAATAAAGGACATTTATCCCCACGTTAGCTCCCAGGTTAATGCCGGAAAGCACGATATCCGGAGGCGTATCCAGGATTTCATTGATGGCGATCTTTACGCAATCGGCCGGTGTTCCGGAAACAGCCAGGCCCAGGAAATTTTTATTAAGACGTATTTCACGGACGCGAAGTGGATTTAAGAGTGTGATAGCGTGTCCAACCGCACTTTGCTCGCTTTCCGGGGCAACCACGGAGACCCTGTAGTGCGGAGCCAGGACGTCATAAAGGGCATGGAGTCCTTTGGCGTGTATCCCGTCGTCATTGGTCAAAAGAATGTGCAAGGTAATATCCTCCAGGATTTGTGTATAATTTCAGATTCCAGAATCCAATTTGAGCTTTCAGCTATGAGCTTCCAGCCTGGCTAAATAATAGGTGTTGAAAAAGAATCTTGTCAATGGTTATCTTTCTTGCTAAAAACTATAAGACAATTTCTTTGCAGCAGGTGGTTTCTAAAACTATGGATAAGCAGGAAGTTAAAGGAGAACCTCTTTCCGCACTCTACTTTCCGTTTACATATATCCGGGAAGGACTGCTTAAGAGCGTCCTCTTCTTTTTTGACAGCCTGGTCCTTTATCAGCCATCCGAATGGCAATCATCGCCGCTTTATCCGGAGCTGGTAAGGTCCAATCTCCTTCGCCTGGAGGCGCCGATCCCGGCCGGTTCTGAGCTGCCGGCCCTGAAGCGAAGAGTGCGGGAGATTCTGTCCTGGGGCGATTTTGTCTTCAGCTCCGGCCAGCTTGGCTATTTGAAGTATATCAAGGAGTCAGGGATTGGTGTGGAGGGATATGGAGAGATACTGGCCGCGCTCAGGGGTGAAGAGTCTATGCCGCCGGCCTTTGACGAACTTTCCGCAATCCAGCTCTTCCTGCACCTGGCGCAGGAACACGACCAGCGGGAAGACGAGACAGCGCGCTTAGACTTCAAGGTCAGCATGCAGGAGAGTAAGCTGTGGTCGGAGCTTCTGATAGATGAAGAAAAGCCTTCTCAGGCCGCACCCGCCTCCATACCCGATGGGGAGGATACCATCTCCATTGCCACCCGGCTTAAGGCCTGGTCACGCCTGTTTGAAAAAGGCTTTCACGGGGCCGGGATACCGTTCACAGACAGGTATCCGGTACTGGAATTGTTACCGCCCAATGAACTCATTTTGACGATTCCACTCCCTGATCTGAGCGGCCGGGACTTTCCCGAGGTCTTGGAAGTCCGTGAGCGAGGCAGGGCGTCAGAGGCTGTAACCTTGATCAAAACCTATGTACGGCAGGCGGTTAAACGCCTTGCCACGTCTTCCTGGACAAGGGAGAACATTAAAGACCTGGAGGATGCCCGTTTAAAGGGCGCGCTCCAGACACTGGGCGAAGAGAGTTTCCGCCTGAGTAACTTACCCCCGTATCACCTTTCTCTTTATATCTTCCCCGATACCCCCACAGCAGGTCTGTTTTCAAAAGCTATCTCTGACGAACGGAATGGGTTCATTTTCCTGCTGACGAAAGGCAGCGCTCATGAAACCATCTAACAGGCTGGAGATAGAAAAATACGGGAATATCCTCGACCATATCGGGCGCACCCCGCTTGTGCCTATTATACGCATAAATCCCTACCAGGATGTGGCTATTCTGGCCAAGCTGGAGATGTTCAATCCGGGCGGGTCGATCAAAGACCGTGTGGCCCTGGCCATGATCGAGGCCGCGGAAGAGACTGGGAATCTGAAAAAGGGGATGACCGTGCTCGAGGCCACGAGCGGCAATACCGGTATCGGCCTGGCCCTGGTAAGCGCGGTCAAGGGCTACCGCTGTATGCTGGTCATGTCTGAATCCGCCAGTATGGAACGGCGCATGGTCCTGGAGGCATTTGGGGCGGAGATAATTCTTACGCCGGCTAACCTGGGCACGGACGGGGCCATTGAGGAGGCCTATGCCCTGGCCCGTGAATATCCGGAGCGCTATTTCATGACTGACCAGTTTAATAACGAAAATAACTGGAAGGCACATTACACGGGCACCGGGCCGGAGATCTGGGAGCAGACCGGAGGGCAGGTCAGCGCCATTGTCATGGGTCTCGGGACGACCGGGACGGCTATGGGTGTTTCCCGTTATATCAAAGAGCAAAATCCGGACGTGAAAATTATAGGCGTCGAGCCCTATTTAAAGCACAGGATTCAGGGCCTGAAGAACATGAAGGAATCCTATAAGCCAGGCATCTTCGATAAAAACAGGCTGGATGAGATCATAAACATCCATGATGAAGAGGCCTTTGCCATGGCCCGCCGCTTAGCCAAAGAAGAGGGGCTTTTTGTCGGGATGAGTTCCGGAGCGGCTATGGCCGCGGCCCTGGAAGTCGCCCGGCGCATGGCAAAGGGGATTGTTGTCACGATCTTCCCTGATGGCGGTGACCGGTATCTGAGCACCGATCTCTTTGCCAAAGAGATCAAGATACCCTCTAAGGAGACCGCCTCCCAACTGAAGTTCTACAATACCCTAACCCGGAAAAAAGAGGTCTTTGAATCGATTGGGCCGGGTAAGGCAGGCATGTACTCGTGCGGCCCGACCGCGCATGATCTCGCGCACCTGGGGAATTGCCGGCGCTTTATAGCCACGGATTTAATCAGACGCTACCTGGAGTTCAAGGGTTACGCGGTTACCCATATCATGAACATCACGGATATAGACGACAAGACCATCCAGGGTTCCGAGCAGGCCGGACAGTCCTTAAAAGAGTTTACGGAAAAATATATCCAGGAATTCATGCAGGATATAGACACGCTCGGTGTCTTACGGGCCACAGTTTATCCGCGGGCTACCGAGCACGTGGAAGACATGCTGGCCATGACCAGGACCCTTCTCGAAAAGGGCTATGCCTACGAAAAACACCACTCCATCTATTATGATCTTTCCAAGTTCCCGCACTATGGACGCCTGTCGCGCATAAAGCTGGATAAGATAAAGGTCGGGACTACGGTTGACTTGGATGAGTATGAAAAAGATAACCCCATGGATTTTACCCTCCTGAAACGTTCCAGCCTGTCTGAACTGAAAAAGGGTATTTTTTACAAGACCGAATGGGGGAATCTCAGGCCGGGCTGGCATATTGAATGCGCCGCCATGTCCCTCAAGTATCTCGGGCCGACCTTTGATATCCATACCAGCGGGAGTGATCTGATCTTTCCGCATCATGAAAATGAGATCGCCATCGCCGAGGCATTTACCGGTAAGACTATGGCCAGATACTGGCTGCATAGCGCCCTGGTACTGGTAAATGGCAAGAAAATGTCCCGTTCGGCCGGTAATTTTATTACCGTACGTGACTTGCTGGAAAAAGGATATACCGGACGGGAAGTTCGTTTCCTCCTCCTCTCCACGCACTATCGCAAGCCCCTGCGTTTTTCCTATAAGAGTCTGGATGCTGCGCAGAGTTCCCTTAGACGGCTGGATGATTTTATACATTGCTTGAATCTCCTTACGCCGGGAGAGCCGCATCCGGAAGCGGCCACGTATGTATCGACCATGGAACGGGAAGTCACCGTGGCCATGAATGACGACCTGAATGTGGCCGGGGTCCTGGCCGCTCTTTTCAACTTTATCAAAAAGATAACTCCCGTCATTAACGTCCGTAACCTGGATCGTGACCAGATCGCCTACACCCTGGCGGTCCTGAAAAAGCTGGATACTGTGCTCGGGATCATGGACTTCAAGGAAGAAAAACTTGAGCCGGAGATTGCGGCCTTGATTGAGAAAAGGGAAGAGGCCCGCGAGAGAAAAGATTGGGTACTGGCTGATCAGATGCGCGAACAACTCTCCGCTCATGGTATAATGGTTATCGACACGCCGCGCGGCTCCATCTGGCGGAAGAAATAGGGGAAAAGATATTCACCGCTGAGTACGCAAAGGGCGTTGTCAGTGGTCATTAGTCATTGGTCACTGGTCATTGGTTATTCGAGTTACGAGTTGCGAGTTACGAGTTCTGGGTTGCGATTTACGACTTCTGACTCCTGACTGCCGACTATCGACTAAAGTATCTCCGCGTTCTCTGCGAGCTCTGCGGTGAAAAAAAGGGGGAAACCATGGACATAGTGGAAGCCATTCATAATCGCAGGAGCACCCGGGCTTTCCTGCCCAAACCGGTTCCAAAGACCGTGATTGAAAATATTTTGGACGTGGCCCGCTGGGCCCCCTCCTGGGGCAACACCCAGCCCTGGGAATTTTTAGTCGTGGGCGGAGAGACCTTAGGGAAGATCGGTAAGGATTTTTGTTGCCGTCTGGCAGAGGGCGCGAAGGACAATCCCGATATTTCCATGCCGGCGGAGTGGGATGAACCTTATAAGAGTCGCTATCAACAGGTGGGTAAGGGGCTTTTTGAGATGTTCGGTATCGCCCGCGAGGATAATGCGGCCCGGAATGCACACTACCAGAGAATGTATGCCTTTTTCGGCGCCCCGGCGGTAATTTTTATCCTCATGGGAGAAAATCTCGGCCGGTATTCCCTTTTTGACTGTGGCAGCGTGACCCAGACTATCTGCCTCCTGGCCGAGAGGGAAGGGTTGGGCACCTGCGTCCTGGCCGCTGCCGTCCGCCACCCGGATATCATCCGGGCACATGTGCCCGTGCCCCCCGGCAAGAAGTTCGTTATCGGCATAGCCATCGGCTATCCCGACCTCGGTTCGCCGTACGACAAATTCCGGAGCAGCCGCGTGCCGCTGGGGGAGATGGTAAATTGGGCGGATATATAAAAGACGACTGAGTTTTTTGGGGATTGCGTTATGGCGAGAACAGATGACCTTTTGGCCCTGGCTGAAAAAGACAAGCTCTCATATCAGGAAGCATCAGATATATTTGAGAGACTCCTTAAGCTCGATTTCCCGCCGGTCGCGGTGAAGTTTTTCTTTGATGAAGAGGAAATGGGGCAATACAAACCGGACAGGATTCCGCTGCACCCCATAACCTTCTGCGCCTTCATTGCCGCGTCAAGGTCTTCCGGGCACGTACTGGTGAACGGGGAAGAAAAACTCCGGTGTGAAAGCGCAAAATATGTTTTCGGCTGGAGGCCATGCGATGATAAGGAAACAGCAAGGCACATGAAATATGCCAAAGATCGGAGGCAGGCGGAAAAATTTGCCAAGGCCAGGCCCAGGCTGCCCGAAGGGAAATTAAAGGGCTTTTTGACCTCTCCACTGGAAAAGACCCCGGTTGCCCCGGATGTTGTTCACGTTACCTGCACCCCCTTTCAGGCCTATCATATTCTAAACGATTACATGGCGGCGATGGATGCGCATCTCCTGACTGTTACTCAGATGGTAGGCTCTGCAGTTTGCGGCGGCGATGTGATAGCCTATCAAACCGGCCGGGTCAACATGAATACTATGTGTAGCGGGAGTTACACATCGGGAAAGACGGAACGGGGAGAGGTGAATGTGGCTGTCCCCGGGGATCAGATAGAGGCGGTAGCGAAGAGGATGCTGGAAAGGACCGTTCGCAACAGGGGAGTTTCGTTCCTGCGCAAAGGGGATCCCTATCCCGGCTTTGATGTCTGCGGAGGGTGTTCGTTGTTGGTGTTCAAGTAACCCAAATGCGCTCCTTTCAGGTTTTTGGTCTGGGGCAGTGCTGCCTGGATTATATCGGGAAAGTGGATGCCTATCCTCCGCCGGATGTAAAGTGCGAGTTTTCCGACATGGTCGTGCAGGGCGGTGGGCCGGTGGCTACGGCCCTGGTCGCCCTGGCCCGCTGGGGCGTTTCGTGTACCTTTGCCGGTGTGGTGGGAGATGATCTGTTCGGCAGCAGCATCAAGGCCTCACTGGATGTTGAAGGTGTAGATACCGGTGGTATCCTGGTCAGGAAGGGCTTTGCCTCTCAGTTCGCCTTTATTGTAGCTGAACCCGGAGTAGGGAGGCGCACGATCTTCTGGCGAAGGCCCACCGGCCCTCCTCCAAACCCTGAAGAGATCGACTACAGCCTTATCCGCAAGGCCAAAGTGCTCCACACCGACGGTCTTTTTATCGAGGCCTCCCTTGCCGCTTGTAAGGCCGCCAAGGAGGCGGGAGTCCAGGTCGTCGTGGACGCCGGCTTCCTCCGCGAGGGCATGCTGGATCTCGCCCGGTTGAGTGATTATTTTCTAGCCTCTGAAACCTTTGCGACGGCTTTGGTGGGAGCGGATAAACCGCTGGAGGCCTGTTATCGGCTGGCCGGGCTTGGTCCCCGCGTTGCCGGCGTGACCCTGGGGCGAAGAGGCTATGTGGCCCTGGCCGAGGGCACGATCATTGAGCGGCCTGCTTATCCGGTGGAAGCAGTGGATACCACGGGCTGCGGGGATGTCTTTCACGCGGGCTTTATTTACGGCCTGATTCAGGGATGGGATGCTTACAAAAGTCTTGATCTTGCCGCGTGGGCCGCGGCTATGGTCAGCCTCAAACCAGGGGGAAGAGCCGGCATCCCGTCTCGAGAACAACTCAGGGGAAAAGGTTACACCTGATTAATGATTCTCTGCTTTGGATTCAGACGATTTGGAAGGGCGAACAAAGAGGAAGGACAGGGCGCCGCCTACCCCCATCATAATGAGAATGGGAATGATACCCAGAAACCAGGAGATAAAGGGGGCGCCACTTATAAGGACGTTAAAAAGAGTTAATATCCAAAGGCTAATGGCAACAATGAAGAGATGTTTGAATCGGTCGACCTTAGCCAGACAGCCGCTTATTGTGAAGCCGATGATACCGAATAGTATGTTTGACACTGCAAAAACTATCCGAGTCTGGTCTTTTTGACCTCCCCAAATACTAACCATAAAACCTCCCCCTACTAAGGTGAACAGCGCAATTATGGCTACATCGCGAATTAGATCGCGCCATTGTATCTTCATACCGCCTCCTCTTTTTGTCTCACCAGGGGAGTTTTATCTTCCAATAAGCAGAGTTTACCGCTCTTATTTCAACAGAGGCCCTGGTGTATGTAACCAACGGCCAACCCGATCCGTTTAAATTTGGCACTTTGGCACAGAGTCTTAAGGTATGTCAAGGAAAGAACGGCGAACTTTCTTGCCTAATCCCAAAGCTACTGTGCTAAGATTAAAAATAAAGGAAAGGGGGTGGTCAAGTATGGCCGGCCTGTATTTTTTCCTGCCCACCTTGCTTACGATCTTCATCTCTTTCCTCATAGTAAGATCGGCGGCTATAGCCTTGATGAAGAGCGCGTTCGCCTAAAAATTTTGGAGACAGACGATGTTTGGAAAACGGATTACTCTATTTAAGCTTCTTGGATTTGAGATAAAGATTGATGTCAGCTGGGTAATCATTGCCGTCCTTGTTACCTGGTCACTGGCCTTGGGCCTGTTTCCACAATATTACAAGAATCTCCCCAAAGCCACATATTGGTGGATGGGTGTGGCCGGGGCTCTGGGCCTGTTTGTTTCCATCATTTTTCACGAGCTTTGCCATTCTCTCGTGGCCAGAAGATACGGCTTGCGCATGAAGGGAATTACCCTGTTCATTTTCGGTGGCGTGGCCGAGATGGACGAGGAGCCTCCCAGTGCGAAAGCCGAGTTTATGATGGCTGTTGCCGGTCCTTTCTCGAGTGTCCTTCTTGGGGCTGTTTTCTATGGAGTTCTTGTTTTGGGCAAAGAAAGTGGCTGGCCAACCCCGATAAATGGTGTAATAGCTTATCTCGCGTTCATCAACGGGATTCTGGCGGGCTTTAATCTCTTACCCGCTTTTCCTTTGGATGGCGGGCGTATGTTGCGATCATCTCTCTGGGGCTGGAAGAAAAACCTCCGGTGGGCAACCCGCGTCGCGTCTCAGATCGGTTCGGCGTTCGGAATGGTAATGATCCTCTTGGGTATTCTGAATGTGTTTTTCGAGAATTTTATCGGGGGAATATGGTGGTTCATGATCGGCGTGTTTATGCAGAATGCCGCTCGTTCGTCCTACCAGCAGATTCTGACCCGCCAGGCCTTCGAGGGCGAGAAGGTCCGGCGCTTCATGAAACCCGATATCGTGACGGTGTCGCCTTCGATCTCGATAGCGCGGCTTGTAGAAGACTATATCTACAGACATCATTATAAAATGTTCCCCGTAATTGAAAACGGAAGGCTGAAGGGATGTGTCAATGTCCAACAGGTAAAGGAGGTCCCGCAGCAGGAATGGCAACAGCATACTGTGAGTGAACTCATGCGGCAGTGTTCACCGGAGAATACCATCGGCCCGGAGGCTGATGCCCTGAAGGCCTTATCGATTATGAGCCGGACGCAAAACAGCCGGCTTATGGTGGTTGAAGGCGACCGCTTGATCGGCATTGTGTCGCTCAAGGATATGTTGAACTTGCTTTCTCTTAAGATGGACCTTGAAGGCTACGAAGGCAAGGATTGATGATCATCGCCGGTTTTTTGTCAAGGGATTTTACAGAAAGTTTCATTTAGACACAAAGAGGGTCATTAGTGTCCGGTAAAAAATAATAATGAAGAAGCATGTAAAAGGTGCGGCTTTGAGTTCAAAAAGAGGGAGCGAATGAGTAACCCCGGCAAATGTCCGATCTGCCGTGGCCAACAGATTCAGGAGCCGCTTTTTTCCATTAGCTAATATCTCTCCGGGGTAGATATCCAGCCATTAAAACGCAAAAAAGAGCAATAAGCCCACCACCCTACATGGCTTAAGGGCTTCCAGAAAGTTTCCTGGTGGAATTTTCAATGACTCCCAAAAATACACCATTGAGTTGATCGAGTTTTCGCTGTGCCACGCGCCAGATTTGCTGTGGACAGGTCTGGCGTGATGTGATGCAGGACACCGGATGCGGCAAGGCGGGCTTGTCTTGGCATGGGTTCTATTCCGCAGTTACGCTTTCCTTTGTCAACTTACTTTTTTACCAGCGTCCCCATTCTCCCACACAAGGTCGGCCTTGCTGATGGCTTCATGCCAGTCAAATCCCTCGGCTTTGAGAGCTTTTGCTCTTTCCATGATATCCATTGACTTATTGGGGGTCTTCTCGCTCATTTTCCGGCAGTCATTCTAACACTTAACGCGCGGCTCACCCGGAGCCGGCTTTTTCGGCGATCAGGTGCAGCCGATGGTTGGATGGTTCTTGCTTCTCATAGCCTCTTATGCTGTAGTT
>JASEGX010000238.1 GCA_030017815.1 Thermodesulfobacteriota bacterium
CAGGACAGAATTGATAAAATCAACCCGTTTATCCCCTTCTGGAAGCTCTCCAAAGATATGCATCCCATCCTGGATCTGTGTATTTCTGATCCGGCTTAAGGCGTCATGCGCGGCTTTGGCTACTGTTTCGAAAGGCAGGTCATCGGTGAGTTTAATCTCCTTATCCAGATTAACCTTCTTCATCAGGTCTAAAATCAAATGTTCCAGGGCATGGGCCCGGCCCTTATCGGTAATTCTGGCCTGCTCGTATTCTCCCAGATAGCGCCCGAGTTCCTCAAGCTCCTCATAGAGCCCACCCTGGGTCATCACGGTCTGCATATGGTCTACCAGGGTGGCATAACTCCGCCTTTTGGCGATAATCCCTTCAGGGGAATTATCTGCGTTGTAGATATAGAGATGCGGGAGTTCATGAATCGCTATATCCGGCAGACAGGCCTCGGAGAGACCCACGCCCTTTCCGGGAAGAAACTCAACGTTCCCATGTGTGCCCACATGCACAATGACATCCGCGCCAAAGACCTGTTCCAGGTAGCGGTACGTAGCCAGATATTGGTGTGGCGGCGGAACGTCCGGGTCATGGAGTATCTTGCATACCTGCCCGTCGCATTTAGACCCGGCACATCCCCTCTTGGGTTGCACACATACCACGGCATTCCCATAATCCACGCCGGTTACCACTATCTTATTTTCATATACCATTGCCGCCGGAATCCCGTGCCTCTCCTGCCCCGGAGGCTCTCCCCACGCTTCCACTATCCGTTTTTTCGCCCTTTCCGGGAAAGTCATCCACCACTTCAGATATTCATCCAGCGAAACCAAAGCCAGGGCTCCGCCCCTTTTTACGATCTCATCCACCGCCGTCCAACGAAACTCTGAGATGGCCTTCCTGTCCATGATGGTCTCGATGAGTTCCTTACCGCTCGTAGGCACATCTAATTGATATCCCTTCTCATGCATGGCCTTCATGATCCGGGCCACGCTTTCCAGTGTGTCCAGATGGGCGCCGCAGCCCACCGTGGCCTCTACTGACGCGCACGGATTATTATGAAGCATGAAGGCGACCTTTCTTTGGGAAATCGGCTTCTGTCTTAATTCGATCCACTTTTTCACCCGTGTAGCCAGGCGGCCGCACCTCTCCCGGATAGCCGCCCGCTGTTCCACGGTCACTCCGGTTTCTTCATCGCCGGAGCGCTTCGCCGCCCCAATAATGACAGGCTCTATAACTCCCTCGAACTCCGGTAGCGCCACTGACCAGCCGATATCCGTGCTCAATCCCTGCGCGTCTTTTTCCCATTCCTCTATATCCTTAGAATAGGCCGTGATCGGCTGAAACACGGGTACATCCAGCGCCTTGAGTATCCCCACGCCGGAAGACGTATCCCCGGCATCAGACAGGTCGTCTCCCCGCACCTTACCCAGAAAGAAGGTCTGTAATTTGACCAGGGCCTGCACCCTTAAGGTCCCCTCTCCGGTCAGGAAAACCTCTCTTACCACCTCCCCGCTTCCCTTAGCGCCCAGGTTCTCATCCTTAACACTGTATGAAAACACGGGAATCACGTTTAAATCCTGTTTTTCCAACGCCTCGATCAAGGCGTTCTCGACTTCCAGGTTATCGTTTACCCAGTAAAAACGGGAAAACAGTATGCCTACGCTCGGTCTATCCTTTGGTTTGTACCAGGCGAGATAATCCTCAACGGTCCTGAAATATCTTCCGGCCCGCGGATGGTACAGCCCTTCCCAGGGGACCTCTTGGGGTGGTTCATGCTGTACATCCATCCCTCCCGCTTCTTTGGCGAGATAACAAAGCATATTTACAAAATTCTCTTCCCCTCCGATGGTGACATAACTGTAGCAGGTGCTCACCACCTCGGGTCTGACCGTGGAGAGGTACCAGAATGACGGATCATAGCTGATGCAGATAATGGGGACTTTTTGGCCTATCTCTTTTAATTGCTCTTCAACAGTATCCCAGAAGCCTTCCGAAGATCGATAGAGCAAGATGACATCGGCATTCCTAAGTTCTCTCAGGGCCTCTTCTAATTTGGAAGGGTCGTTTTCCAGGGTCTTGGAGGAAAATGCCTTAAGGTCGAGAAAATCTAATTTCCTGGCCGAACGCACCAGCATCGGGATATGGCTGTTCCACATTATGGATCGAATCTTCATGACAGGCCTCAAAGGAGATTAGTAACACAAAAATTAATATGGTGTTACTTAACAAGTCGGCGGGTAATTGTCAATGACTATCCATACCCCAAATCCACCGCCTCATAACCCGCTGCTGTGTCGCAGCAAGGATGCTGCTCCTACGGAGAGAACGATCCCCTACCCGTAGGAGCGGCTTCCAGCCGCGACTGGTGCGGTGACAGGCTTGGTTAGCTCAACCCCATCTATCACCCTGATTTACCAGGGGCAACGGGGTTTTTAATTTTTTGATGGCGGATCCAGGTCCTTCAAGCTTTTTGACAAATTGTATATTTCTGAGATATACAGAAGGTATCTATTTATAGTTTTTACGATCAGAGGTAATTGTATCCGAGTCATCTCGGCCAGGGATATGAATAAGAAAGAGAAAAAGGAGTACGAATCATTATGAAAAAGAAGATCCCAAAATTTGCATCGGAAGATGAAGAACGTAATTTTTGGGCTACTGCTGATTCAACTGAATACGTCGATTGGAAAAAGGCCGAAAGGGTGGTTTTACGCAATCTCAAACCTTCACTCAAAACGATCTCGCTACGTCTTCCGGAATTTATGATAGAAGAACTTAAACTTTTGGCAAACAAACGTGACATTCCTTATCAGTCCTTGCTTAAAATGTTTCTAAGCGAACGTATAGAGCAAGAATTGAAATCGGAAACAT
>JASEGX010000036.1 GCA_030017815.1 Thermodesulfobacteriota bacterium
GGACGGAGTCTGGATTCCTGCTTTCGCAGGAATGACACACAGGGCAGGAATGACATTTTCATTGTTCTTTGTGCTGACCCGTCGGCATGTGTGTTTCATAAAAAATCTTTGCCTACCGATACTAATCAAAACAGAGATGAAAACAAAACTGCCAAATAGTCATATAAGCGCTGTCCTCGTTCTTATCATAATTTTGCTGGGCCATGCAGGCCCGGTAGCCGGCACCACCTACAAATACGTCGATGAAAATGGCGTTATCTGTTTCACGGATGACCCCGCTACTATTCCCGAAGCATTGCAGGATAGGGTAGAGACAAAAGGTTTTTCCGCTCCTAAGTCAGCTGAGCCTTCCCCATCCAACGCATCAAGAAGAAGCCAACCAATTGACCCTATCGTATTTACTCCCCAATCTTCCTCCCGGAGTAAAGACTTAATTCATTACCGATACGATGACCGGTTGGACCTGGCTGCAAACCTCCTCGGTTACGATATGGAGGTCTATCCTCAATTGTTCGGTGAAAAAATCGATAAAACCGGAGCGCTCGGCCAGCTGGAAGCAATCGCCCGTGATATCAAAAAGGATATGAAGAAATGGAGCAGAAACGACGCCAAGACACTGATCGGCTGCATGCTGGACAGAATAACGCATTTAGGTTTTAGTTACCAAAGTGTAAAGCTCGAAGAAAGGATAGTATCTCTTCCAGATATACTGAAGAGTAAAAGGCCAAACTGCTTTGGCTTCAGCCTCCTCTGCCTCGCCCTGGGAGAGCGATTAGGGCTGCCACTTTACGCAGTTGGCATCCCCTGTCCTAACGTCGGCGAGTTTCACATGTTCATCCGCTACGACGATGGCCAGGAACGGTTTAATCTGGAGGCTACCAATAGATGGCGGGGCCTGAGATATGGAGATAGCAAGTACGTGCGGAAGTGGGGAGCGTGGAAAAGTCCCTATTTCTTTAAAAATCTAAGTAAGCAGGAGATAGTCGGTGATTATCTATACTACCTCTATTACCTCTCTGAACGCCTTAAAAACTGGAAGCTGGCCGATGAATGCGCTAAAAAAGGCCGGGAGCTGGCGCCGGAATCCTGGTGGACTAATTACATGATGGCCCTCACCTCCCTCCGTCAGGGAAATACCCAGCAGGCCAGAAAGTGCGCACAGAAGATGCTCGAAGTTGGGTACATGGCCCCTCCGGAATTGTTAGAGCAGCTTGATATCGAGTACCCCAATAACCGCTGGGTTAAATAACCTCATTTAATCAAACGCCGCTGTATTCTGACGATAGCTTTAGCTGTATTTGTTTGTAGAACTAGCGAAACTGTACAATATATTGAGAGTATGATATAAAATTAACAACCAGGTTTAGGAGGAAGACCCTGGGAGATAGACTCTGTGGCTATAGTCAGAGCTGAGGTTAGGCCTGGATATATGGTGGGAAGGTTGTGGGATTCTGTTCCGATATTTTCAAAAGACTTTGTGTCCTGATACAGAGGTACTTCCGGAAGGAGCCTGCCGAGATTCTCCTCAGGTTCGACTCCTCCGGGGAGGAAAGGCTTCCCGATTATATGGTCCGGGCATTTGAAGATGATTCGACCTCACATCCAACGCCTTACCAGGTAGCCCTCTATCACCCCTTAGCTGATGAACGGCCACGGAAGGCTATGAAGGAGGCCATGGCCGAGGTGGAAAGACTTATTACGGTGGGCTGGCTCAAAGTCTCTGAGGGTACCTGGCCCTTAAGAAAGGTGACGATTCCAGGCCAGGTCTACGAGTCACTTTTTAAGGAGCTCAAGCTTTCCGAGGGAGAAAGAAAGGAGCGTTTTGGTCTGCTGCACGGACGTATTCAGGGTGAGATGGCCCATGTGGAAGACTTGACGGAAAATTCCTTTCTAGAGGAAAAAGGCTTTTTCAAAATCCGGGCTTTCAAGGGCATGAGCTTTGCCGTGAAGGCCTACCAAATGATAGGGAGTAATTTAAATAAGTGGCTAGGCCTTGATAAACCAGAGATAATCGGTACCTATCACACCCATCTTCTTCCTTATCGCTACACTCCTTCGTTAAGGGATATGGCACTCCTCATGGCCAATCCCGGTAAGCCGCACCTTATTATCTGCGGCTTAGGTCTTTTTGCATATACTTTTAAGAGCTTCAAAAGAATCTTATGGATAACCTTCCCCGCGAAAACCTCTTTAGAAATTATCCTGACCTAATCCTCGATGGTCTGGGTATGGGGAAAGTCCTAGAACTCGAATCTTGTGAAATATACGAAGATATGTTATTAGACAATAGCTCGCCTCTGGCGGGTAAGTCACTGGAATTGACGCCCCCTGGGCATTTAAACAGCAAAGCGAGGAAAAACGTGAAGATCAGCCGCGAGGATGTCCAGCATGTGGCCAAGCTGGCCAGGCTTTCTTTTTCCAAGGAAGATATCGAGCTATTTACAAATCAATTGAACCAGATATTGACTTACATGGATAAGTTAAACGAACTGGACACGGCACATGTCGAGCTCACACACCACGCCCTGGCCATCACCAATGCCTTCCGGGAAGATGCGATTCGTCCATCTGTGTCTAATGAAAAAAGCCTGGCCAACGCCCCGGCAAAGGCAAACGGCTCTTTTACTGTCCCCCGGATTATCTAAGGTTTTATTATGGATCTCTATGCCCTAACCATCCACGCCTTAAGGGAATTATTACTCAAAAAGGAAGTTACCTCGGTTGAGATAACCGGGTCTGTCCTGGCACGCATAAAAGAGGTTGACCATAAGGTTCACGCCTATCTTACACTTACACCGGAAGTGGCCCTGGAACAGGCCAGAGAAGCCGACCGTATCTTGCAAAAAGGCAAGGGCGGGCCGTTGACCGGCATCCCCATGTCTATAAAAGATGTTCTATGTACGGAAGGCATACGCACCACGTGTGGTTCATATATTTTGAAGGACTTTGTCCCCATCTATGACGCTACGGTAATCAGAAGACTAAAAGAAGCCGGAGCCGTTCTACTTGGCAAGGCAAATATGGATGAATTCGCCATGGGTTCGTCCACAGAAAACTCGGCCTTCCACATAACCAGAAACCCCTGGCACCTTGACTACATACCGGGCGGGTCAAGCGGAGGCTCGGCAGCCGCCGTGGCGGCGGATGAGTGCATAGCCTCCCTTGGGTCTGATACCGGCGGATCCATCCGGCAGCCGGCAGCGCATTGCGGTGTGGTTGGATTAAAGCCCACCTACGGTACGGTATCGCGTTACGGGCTGATTGCCTTTGCCTCATCGTTAGATCAGATTGGGCCGCTCACCAAGGATGTCACTGACTGCGCCTTGGTCCTAAATGCCATTCATGGCCATGATCCCCTGGATTCAACCTCGGCCCCCCGTCCGCAAGTGGACTATACAAAGGCGCTGGTTAAAGGAATTAAAGGAATTAAGATCGGTATCCCCGAAGAATACTTCGGCCCCGGCTTATCCCCTGATGTTGAAAAATCTGTGCGCAATGCTATAGAGGTGCTTTCCGGCCTGGGTGCAGAGACCGTAGAGATATCTCTTCCCCACACTGAATACGCAGTGGCTATCTACTATATAATTGCCCCGGCTGAGGCCAGCTCCAACCTGGCCCGCTACGATGGTGTAAAATACGGCTATCGCGACGCTGAGGCCGAAGAACTCCTGGAGATGTATGAGAAGACCCGGTCAAGAGGCTTTGGAACCGAGGTAAAACGTCGCATCATGCTCGGCACCTATGCCCTCTCTTCCGGTTACTACGATGCCTATTACAAGAAGGCCTCGCAGGTACGCACCCTGATCGCGGAAGACTTTAAGAAGGGCTTTGACCGGTGCGACGTCATATTAACGCCGGTTGCGCCTACGCCACCCTTTAAAATCGGAGAAAAGGTAAACGATCCCTTCCAGATGTATCTATCTGATATTTTCACTGTACCGGCCAACCTGGCCGGGTTGCCCGCTATTTCTGTGCCGTGCGGGTTCAGTGCGGAAGGACTGCCGGTGGGGATTCAATTACTTGGTAATCACTTTGCGGAGGAAAAGATATTACAGGTCGCCTACAACTTTGAATCAGAGACAGACTTCCACACGAGAAAGCCGCCTCTTTTATCTTGAGCAGTCAGCATTCAGCTCTCAGCTTTCAGGAAATGAAATAGCGCTTTAAACTGACCGCTGATAGCTGATTGCTGATCGCTATTACCCAGCAAATGGACTTTTTACGAAGCCGTCATATCTTCTTACTATTTATTCTTTGCCTGAGGATGCTGGAAGGCTTAAATGTGACTACACGTCGGGGGGATAGCATTAATTCCGCGCCGGTCTGAGGGTTTCTGCCCCGCCTTTCCTTTTTATTCTTGACATTGAATTTACCAAAACCGCTGATGAGCACGCTCTCATTATCAGCCAGGGAGGTCTTAATTATTTCTAATAAGGCCTCCATAGCCAGTACGGCTTCAGCCTTGCGAAGCTTGTTTTTTTCATAAATATGATTAACAAGATCAGCCTTAGTCAGTGTCATAGAACTAACCTCCGGGGGTAAAACTATCACTTTGTCGAAAACCAGACAGAACGGCCATCCTTGTAACCCTTACCGGGCAAAGCTTCCCCGGCCCATAAACAGCGCCGCAGGGCCCAGCTCTTCTTCGATGCGTAAGAGCTGGTTATATTTGGCCACACGTTCCGAACGTGAAGGGGCGCCGGTCTTGATCTGTCCCGTATTTAAAGCCACGGACAAATCTGCGATAAACGCATCTTCAGTCTCACCTGAACGGTGAGAAATAACGGAACGATACCCGGCCCGATCTGCCATCTGAATGGCTTCTATAGTCTCGGTCAGGGTGCCGATCTGATTCAGTTTAATCAATATGGCGTTTGCCACGCCCTCCTGTATCCCCTTAGACAGGATACTGGTGTTGGTGACGAATATATCATCACCTACCAGTTGTATCTTGCCGCCTAACTGGCCGGTAAGTTTCTTCCATCCCTTCCAGTCATCTTCAGACAAACCGTCCTCTATGGAAATAATCGGGTATTTTTTCAGCCAGTCTGCATAAAAACCGACCATCTCGTCTGTATTTTTATTCGGCTTTTTCTCAGCAAGCAGCTTATATGTGCCCTTGTCGTAAAATTCGCTGGCGGCAGGATCCAGGGCAATATATATGTCCTTCCCCGGCTTGTACCCGGCCTTCTCGATCCCTTGCAGGATAACCTCCATGGCCTCCTCATTCGACCTTAAGTTTGGCGCAAACCCGCCTTCGTCACCCACGGCCGTCTGATACCCCTTGCCTTTTAAGACCCCTTTCAGGGCATGAAAGGTCTCCACGCCCATGCGCATGGCCTCACTAAAGGAAGAGGCCCCGCAGGGTACGATCATGAACTCCTGGATATCCACGTTATTATCCGCATGGGCGCCGCCATTCAAAATATTCATCATGGGGACCGGCAGTATGCGGGCGGCAACACCGCCAAGATAGCGATAGAGCGGAATCCCTAATTCTTCTGCCGTAGCCTTGGCTACCGCTAAAGATACGGCCAGAATGGCATTGGCGCCCAGCTTACCCTTATTCTTTGTCCCGTCCAGGGCTGTCATGTTCTTATCGATAAGCGCCTGCTCGGAAGACTCAAAACCTATCAACACTGGAGCAATTTTCTCATTGACGTTCTTGACCGCCCTGGAAACGCCCTTACCCATATACTGGGTTTTAATCTTATCGCGGAGTTCCACGGCCTCTTTTTTGCCGGTCGAGGCACCGGACGGGACGGCGGCCCGCCCCATATAGCCGGATTCCAAATAAACATCAACCTCTACAGTCGGGTTGCCCCGGGAATCAAAAATCTGTCTGCCAAGTATATTAATAATTTCGCTCACTTAACCTCCATGGCAAAATAAAAATGAGTAGCCGTTCAGAAAATCTGGGCTAAACATAGCAAAACACAGATACCCTGTCAATACATATATTTAACGACTTTAACGACCCAAATGGGCTCCGGGGATACTGTCTTCTCCAAAGGAAGGGCGTCTTGGGATGAACCTAACAATAAAGTCTTTTATCAGGCAAGTGATAGAACTGGCGGATTTTCTCCATTGGCCATCCTTTCCTTAAGAAACAGGAAAGCGCCTCATCGAGAACGATATTCTTTGATATGGTTTGTGAAAACGGATGTTCCTGTTCACATACGAACCGGTAAAGGTGTCTGTTTTTCCTGCTTAATCTTTTCTCGAAAGTATGCAGATTTAATCGCTTACCCAGGGCTGGAGAGTTTCTGACACTGGAATAGAGTTTTTCATCACCCAGATGTTCAAATAATAAGACATTCTCGTAAAAAGACTCGTGCTTGGGATGGACAGCGATACAGAAATCATCAACACCCGCACTCCTGGCATAAAAATACACAAGTTTAACTAATGCCAGGAAGATAAACATCCCCTTGCCGCTCAAATCCTCGTGAACTGCCAGGCCGGAAAGCTCTGCCGCTTTTCTTCCATGATATCTCAGGAAGTCCATCTCAATGTTGTAGATTTCATCCATAGGCAGTCCTAATGGTGAGTCCGGGATAAGAGTAAGGGTCATTATTACTAAGTCATCCTTCTTAGCGATAAACGTCCGGGTGTCAGGGAGTAAATTATAAATCCCTATTCTCATTTCAGAATGGTGCGGTTTAACATATCCTCGTGTTACATAGGCTTTGTAGATAAGATTATATGATTGCTCCAATTCATCCAGAGTATCAACTACCTTGAATTCTATATCCTCGGCGCTAACCAGGGATTTTGCCGAGACATCATCATCTAAGATATCTAATGTTATCATAATACAGCCTCATTTATAATTTTTAATATATTAATACAAGTATAGCAAAAAAATATAAAAGATGTAATTTATTTTAACATTTTTTGCTCCAGGCCTATCCGCCTCAGGCGGATCAGCAAAAATCTACGACAAACAAAACATTAAGCTGAACGCTGATTGCTGAGTGCTGACAGCTCATCTGGAATTTTTTGGGTTTCCGGGTGAAAACTAATTAGAACACTATCTCGTAGAAAAATATCCGGGTGGAAGTACCTGGGTGAAGTCGTAGTCAGGATAGCATTTCTGGATGTAGGCCAGTTTGTCGTCATTAATCCCCACCAAGAGATCGGTCTTTTCTACAAAAAAATACCGTATATCCTCTAAGGACATTCTGAGGCCGCCAGTGGGATAGGACTTCCCCCATTCTGATTCATCGCCATTATTGGCCGTGAAGAAAAAGGTATAAAGATCACAGTCAAAATCCTCCATATTATAGATATCCGCAAACCGTGCGTGCGCTGTGCGCAGATCCATACGCTCCAAAATGGCCGGCGCATCCTTTACTGACGGGAAATATCTCAACTCTCCGATCGGCTCAAACAAAAGTATATCCTCATAGAAACGGGCATGCTTAGGATTTACGGCGATACAGATGTCGTCGGCCTGCACATACTGAGCGTAGGCGTAAACCACCTTAAAAAGAAGCATGAATATATTACTGCACTTAAATTCCTTTGCGGTGACCAGAGAAGAACCCTCGGATACCAGGCGGCCTTTGTTCCTTAACATATCCAGCTCTTTTTTATATATTGCATCGGATGGCAGTCCCAGGGGAGAATCGATAATAAGGGTGGCGGTGGCAACCGCCCTCCCCTCGGATCTGGCGGTAAATACCCGGGTCGAGGGTAATATATTTTGGATCTTCAGCCTCATCGTCGAAGGATCCGGATCCATGTAACCCAGTTCTACGTATCTATCATGCGCCAAAGAAAAGGCCTCGATCCATTCTTCCCGTGAAGTGGCGGTTTTAATCCGGTAATCAAGGGATTGCCCTACTTCGGTAAGCCGGGACCGCCTCAGTCTTATGGCCCTGCGACTCTCCGGGAGGTATTTTTTCTCTCTCAGAAGTTCTGCGTTTCTTATCAGCATCCGGCTTAACTTCTTTTGTTTAGTTTTTTTTGTTAACGTTCTTATCGGCCCTATTCCAATTTTGATAAAAACTTCCCATAACGATACGGAACTCCTACAATTAACTTTTTTATTAAAATTGCCGATTGAAAAAGCAGAGATTATCTATTACGATCTTGAAACCTGTCCCTCTTCGTTCTGAGAGCATTTTTTTCCTTTAGGGCTCCGATATTTTGTAACTTCATGTGTCGTGCTTAATAATAGAGATGCGTGAGCTGTTTTAAGGTGTACCGGTTTTCTTTGCATTTTTCTCAAATAGAACTTCTTGTGGTATAGTATAAAAGTCACGCGTTTCTTATAGATAGAGGCGCTTAATCTTAATATTTTTTTCTGAATTTACCGATCGTAAGTAATAATGATATAATCTTAAAAATCTCAGTAGAAACCGGGCCGATAACAACGTTAGATTGCAGAGGCTTTATGGACGTAGTAGAGGTAAAGGAATTAACCAAGGAATATTACCTGGGCAAAACCTTAATCCATGCCTTACAAGGTATAGACCTTAAGATACAAGAAGGGGAATTCCTCGCAATAGCCGGTCCGTCCGGTAGTGGAAAAACCACCCTGCTTAACCTAATTGGCTGCATAGATTTACCTACCTTGGGAAGTATCAAAATTGATAATACAGATATCGGCGATCTCTCTTCGGACCAATTGGCAGAGCTTAGGGCGGCAAAGATAGGTTTTATATTTCAAAGCTTTAACTTGATCCCGGTTCTTTCAGCATTTGAAAATGTAGAATATCCGCTTTTGAGAAGAAAAATCAAAAAAAATGAAAGAAAAGAAAGAGTAATGAATGCTCTGAAAAACGTAGGCTTGGAGACGTTTGCCAAACATAGGCCGGATGAACTGAGCGGAGGTCAGCGGCAACGGGTGGCTATAGCCAGGGCTCTAGTTACCGAGCCCAAGATAATATTAGCTGATGAGCCTACGGCCAACCTGGACCACCAAACCGGCACTGCTGTTTTAGAAGTAATGAGAGGGATAAACGAAGGACAAGGGACTATTTTTATTTTTTCTACCCACGATCCTAAAGTAATGTCGCTAGCAAATAGAATTGTACAATTAATGGATGGGAAAATTGTTCCTTAATAGGTTGATTTGGTTAATATATGGAACTCTTAAATCTAAAACTTGCCTTTAGAAATGTCTTCAGGAATAAGGTTAGATCACTGATCACCCTGGCAGCGATTGCGTTTGGTTGTATTTCCCTGATTATTGCTGGTGGTTTCTTTGAAGATACTTTCTTGCAAATGCGGGAGGCAGTTATACACAGTCATCTCGGACATATCCAGGTTTACAAAAAAGGTTATCTGGACAAGGGGAGCACAAATCCTTTTGATTATATGATCGAAGACCCTGATGAAATCAAAAAACTTATTGCTTCCGTTGAACATGTAAAGTTTATTACACCGAGGATAACATTTTCAGGACTTCTCAGTACAGGAGAAAATACAGTTTCTATACTCAGTCAAGGTATTAACCCTGAAGGGGAACAAGCGATCAGTGTCATTGAAACAGTTAAAGGAGCAAACACCGGTGTAGGGATTGAAGCGGGGGAAAACCTTTCACGGGGTGACATGTATGACGTGATTTTAGGCAGGGGTCTGGCAAAAGCTATGGGGTCAAAGGTCGGTGATTTTATAATACTGGTCTCCAACACCGCAGGCGGCGCCTTAAATGCCTTGGATATGAAGGTAAAAGGCGTATTCTTTACCGCCTCAAAAGAGTTTGATGACCATGCCTTGCGAATGCCGATCGCAACAGCTCAAGCTCTCCTTCGTACAGATAAAGTACAAACTTTGGTTGTCCTGTTAGACAAAACCGAAAACACTGACCTCGTGAAGAATCAGCTTGTGAATTTATTTAGAGATGAAGGCTTGAATTTGGAACTTAAGCCATGGCATGAAATGGCAGATTTTTATAACAAAACCGTTGAGCTATACGGACGACAATTTTTTGTTCTTAAATTAATAATTGCGGCTATTGTTATTTTGAGTATTTTTAATACCATTAACATGTCAATATGGGAGAGAACGAGAGAAATTGGCACGATCATGGCCTTGGGTTCCAAACGGTATGAAGTTATGAAACTCTTTTTGCTGGAAGGGCTTATTCTGGGCATTCTTGGAGGCCTGATAGGCGTTACTGTCGGAACTGGACTTGGGTACGTGATTTCCCTTATTGGAATCCCGATGCCCCCGCCTCCAGGAGCTACTGTCGGTTGGGTAGCCCACATCAGGGTGGTACCCCAACTGCTTTTTTCTTCGTTCCTTATAGCTCTAATCTCATCATTGCTTTCGTCGTTCTATCCTGCCTTCAAGGCCTCCAGACTGGTAATAGCTGATGCTTTAAGGCATTTTTAAAAGGATACGCCGTGCCCGGGCCAGGTAAAACGAAACATTCATCCGCCTTAGGCGGACAAAAGACGATGAAAATAATCTCCCCTCACCCCTCTTTAGTAAAGGCGGGCAACACCTGTATCCCCCTTTGGAAAAGGGGGATACAGGGGGATTTTCAGATGAAAATAGCCTTGTTCATAGTTCTGCTGCTTTTCCTGCCTGTTCCATGCATAGCACATCCTTCCGCTGAAGAAGTCCTTGAAAAAGCTGACGAAGTAAGAAGCCCTCAACTGGACTATAAAGTATTTGTAGAGGTTACCAGTATAAGACCCGGTAAAGAACCCAAAAAGGCAAAATATGAGGTGCTCATAAAAGGAAAAGATAAGACCATCATTAAAACACTCGAACCCAGGATGGATAGGGGTACATCCCTCCTTATGATAGACTATGACTTATGGGTATTCCTTCAGAACATATCAAAACCCCTCCGAATTTCGCTACAGCAGAGACTTATTGGAGAGGTTGCTAATGGTGATATTGCCCGGGCAAATTTTTCCGGGGACTACATCCCTAAGATTCTGAAAATAGAAAGCATTGCGCAAAAGGATTACTATGTACTAGAACTGCTTGCTAAAGATGAGCGAGTCACTTATCATAAGGTCATCTTGTGGATTCAAAAAGATAGCTTTCATCCTTTTAAGGCAGAATTTTACGCCGTTTCCGGCCGAATCTTAAAAATGTGCTCATATGAGAATTATCAACAGGTGCTGGGGAGATTGAGACCCACGCGTCTTGTCCTTGATGACCCATTAGTACGCGGACAAAAATCTATCCTCGAATACTCAGATATGACTTTAACCCAACTGCCGGAAAAATACTTTACCAAGGATTATCTAAAAAAACTCAAATACTGACGACCTGCAATGAACTTAAGGATAACTGTATTTCTTTTAGTAATCATCACCATGTCATCATTTAATGCCAGTGCCCGCGAGTCCACAGGCGATTATCTGCTGGACATCCATGGTTTTGTAAAAAACGAGACGGCCTATCGGATTCGTTCTACTCACGAATTTACCAAAATCAAGAACATTCTCTTTATTACTAAAGAAGGTAAGTTTACTCCCAATATAGGATATAAGGCTACCGGGCGTTTTTATTATGATGCGGTGTTCGATCTGATAAATAATTACAGCAAGGGGGTTGAAAAGAACCAGGGAGACGAGGCCGAACTGCGTGATACCTATCTTGATTTTTCAAGCGGGAACTTCGATTTGAGAATTGGGAAGCAGCAAATCGTCTGGGGAGAAGCGGTAGGACTTTTCTTCGCCGATGTTGTGAATCCTCAAGATTTGAGAGAATTCATACTCCCGGAATTCGACCAGATGAGAATACCCTTATGGTCAGCAGATCTGGAATATTATAGGGATGGTAAGCACTTCGAATTTGTATGGATACCTATACTCAAATTTCACAGATTAGGAGTTAGTGGCTCTGAATTTGAATTGTCCAAACCGACCGTGCCTACTGGCGCGCTGACTTATTACCAAAATGAAGACAAGCCATCCGACGACCTGAAAAACGGCGAATTTGGTATGCGCTTATCACAATCCATAAAAGGTTGGGACTTAGCCGCCTTCTGCCTATACGGATATGATTATTTCCCCACCTATTTCAGAACCCTAACTACTGACCCATCAACCACGATCATCACCTTTAAGCCCAGGTACGAAAGATTAACACTCTTTGGAGCAACCTTTGCCAAGGAGATAGAAGATGTAATTTTTAAGGGAGAATTTATATATAACAATAACAAAAACTTTCTCGTAAATGACCTCACTGATATAGATGGTGCAGTCAAAAAGGATTTTTTAGACTATCTGATCGGGATTGATTACACATTCTTTGAAAAAGTAGATTTCAACTTCCAGTTCATGCAGCGAATTATATTTAATCACGATAACAACATGGCTGACAACGAAATGGCCACTTCCTTTTCAATCTGGCTTAAAACAGGCTTTTTTGACAACACACTGGAACCAGAACTGTTTTTTGTCACTAGCTTAAGAAAAAGTGACACAATGTTTAGACCTAAAATTAGTTATAAATTTAAAGGTAAATGGACAGCGGTCTTGGGTATCGATGTTTTTGACGGAAGGTCTGACGGAACCTTCGGCCAGTTCAATGCGAAAGACAGGGCTTACCTAGAGCTAAGATATGATTTCTAACTCATTCCTCACGATTCAGTTCGGTTATCTAACAGCGTTTACCATGTTAATCGCGCTCTTGGTGGAGCTGACTACGCTGCCTATCTTACTAAAAATTGTTAATCCGAGGATAGACAAGAAAAAATGAAAGAGAAGCAGACAAACCTTTGGTCATATGACGAGGCCTTTTGCCGAAACATAGGGCTCATATCTCCTGAAGAACAGCGAAAGATTAAGAAGGCCCGAATAGCCATTGCCGGAGTCGGCGGCGTAGGCGGCCACTACCTGCTCACACTAGCTCGCGCTGGATTCGAACGCTTCAATATCGCTGACTTTGACCATTTTGAAGTAGCCAATTTCAACCGGCAGGTGGGAGCTACCATAGAAACCATCGGCATGCATAAGGCCGAAGCCATGAAAAACATGGCCTTGGCTATAAATCCACAAGCCGATATAAAAGTTTTTGACCATGGTATAAGCAAGGATAATATAACCGAATTCTTGAAGGACGCAGATGTCGTACTGGACGGTGTAGACTTTTTCAATATAGAGACCCGTCGTTTGCTTTTCAAAGAGGCCGGAGATCGTGGTATTTACGCCATTACCTCAGGGCCCATGGGGTTCAGCGCCACCCTGCATGTCTTCGCCCCTCAGGGTCTGGGTTTCGATGAATATTTTGACATTGATGATAACCTGTCTGAAATCGATAAACTGATAGCCTTTGGCCTGGGTCTGGCGCCCAGGGCCACACATCTTAAATACATTAAGTCATCATCAATAGACCTTACCAAACAAACCGGGCCTTCCTTGGGGCTGGCCTGCCAGCTCTGCAGTGCTTTTGTAGCCACCGAAGTCATGAACATCATCCTGAAAAGGAGAAAAATAAAGGCAGCCCCTTATTATTTCCAATTCGACCCCTATCTTCAGGTCTATAAACAGGGTTATCTCTTCCGGGGAAATAAGAATCCGATTCAGCGTTTGAAACGGTGGTATGTGAAAAAGTACTTTTGGGGACGCAGATAAATGCAGATTATCAGGATATTAACAGCTTCATATTTACCGCAGAGATCACGGAGAACGCTAAGTAGCATATTGTCTGTCTCACAATCTTTCTCTGCGGACTCTGCGTTCTCAGCGGTAAAAAATTCTTTCTGCGGGTATCCGCGAAAATCTGTGGCCATAACAAAATGATTCCTAAAGACATCCTCCTCAAAATCGTAGAAGCCGGGATATGGGCTCCCTCAGGCGACAACTGCCAGCCCTGGCGTTTTACGTGGAATAGCCAAAAACTCCTTCTCCTTAACGTCCCGGAAAGGGATACAGCGCCTCTATCTCGACAGAGAACCAGGTTTTTCAGAAGCCCATAAGAAGTTGCTCGAAAAGGCGTGGGGTTACATACAGCGTGTTTTTCCTGTAACTAGATCAAAAGGGATAATAATGCTCTTCAGGATGGGGTATGGGCCACTGTCAGCAATGCGAGCCCCACGCAGAGCGATAAATGACGTTCTTCTTCTTGACTAAATCTTTCAAGGTAGCTACAACAGCTACCATGGAGGTGAAAATATGCAACTAGTTGGGATAAAAGAGCTAAAAAACAGGCTAACTTATTATTTAGGGCTCATAAAAGAAGGTGATAATATCATTGTCACTGACAGAGGTGTCCCTGTGGCCATACTGCACGATCTTAATACTATTGAAGAAAAGGCTGGCGTCGAAGAACGCCTTGCATCACTGGCCAAAAGAAAATTATTAAGACTTCCGGTTAGAAAGAAAGAACTACACCCTATAGAGAGACTAAAAGTAAAGGGCAAACTAGTGTCCGAGACTATAATAGAGGACAGAAGGTGATATATTTTGACAGCAGCGCCCTGGTAAAGCGGTATGCGGATAGTGTTCATTTATCATCTGCATTGTGGCTAAGGAATGCCGTTAAAGAAGATGTTATCTTTGTGGCTTCGGATGTAAACTTACTCAATGCAGCACAATCGGAAAGATTACAAATAATAGATCCTCAAAAGGGCGAAAGCTAAATACAGGTCTGCTCCTTAAAGGATAAGACCGGCTGGGCATTATATTCCCC
>JASEGX010000239.1 GCA_030017815.1 Thermodesulfobacteriota bacterium
AAGTCAGGGTCAGCTTGTATATGAAATCCCCCTAGATCCCCCTTTCCCAAAGGGGGATCAGCCGTTCCTCCCTTTGGAAAAGGGAGGTTAGGAGGGATTTTTGGATTGCGGAAGTCACCTCATTATATTAGTAAAATGAGCGCCACTTTGACGTCACCGTGGCCCAAATCAAGATTTCCTTGCTTACTTCACCGGGTTATGCTAAATGATGCCACAAATCCAGAGAAGGAGTCCCTTATGCTGAAAAAATCAGGCCATATAGTTCTTATGATTATGTTGTGCGTTACGTTCTTGTCCTGCACTAAGGAACAGCCGAAGCAACCAGAAGAGGGTATGGTTACTGAAGGGCCTGCGCAAAAGGACACCTCGCCTGTGGTGGCCGAAATAGGGGAAGAAAAGATTACCTTAAATCAGCTTGACCGGGCCATTAAACGGCTTCCGTTACCTTATCAGGAGCGGTTTAAGACCGAAGAAGGCTGGAAATATGTTCTTGACGATCTTATTACTACCGCCCTCCTCAGCCGGGAGGCCGAGCGCCTTAAGCTTGACCAGAAGCCGGAGATAAAGGAACAGTTAGGAAGTATTAAAAAACGAATCTTATCGGCAGAGCTGCTCAGGGCTGAGATGGCCAAGGAGCCTGTTCCAGGGGAAAAGGAAGCCAGGCAGTATTATGAATCGCATAAGGAACAGTTTACTGAGCCGGAAAAGGTCAAGATGAGGCAGATTGTGGTTCGGACGGCAGAGGAAGGACAAGAAATTATAAAGGCATTGCAAGAAGGCAGCGACTTTGTCCAACTGGCCAAAGAAAAGTCCATCGATCCCTCGAAGGCAAACGGTGGCTATATCGGATGGGTAAGCCGCGACCGGATGAAACCTGATTTTGCCGAGACTATCTTTAAGTTAGGTAAGGAAGGGTTTAGCGCGCCTATGCCTACGGCAAAGGGTTATGCGATTATATTGGTTGAAGATAAAAAGGCCGCCACATCAGTGGAATATAGCAAGGTAGAACCAGCTATCATTCAAAGGCTCCGGGTTGAACGGGAGGATAAGGTGCTCAACCGGCTGCGCACCAGGCTTTTCAAAGAGATGAATGTCACGATTTACGAGGATAAACTGGCGCAGAGCGGTGGACGTAATCAGGAAGCAAAATAGGCGCGACCCGTTTTGTCTTCACGCCTGTTTTCCTTAAGCCGGCGTGATAACTCCTCAGATGGCTAAGAGAAAGCCGTTTGCCCTTTTTCCTGGCCTTAATGAATTCGCTGACCTTTATCCCGACCCGCCGTCCAAAGACATGTATGTCCAGAAGGGAATTCCCCATGAGGCGGTTGTCGCCATGGGTGCCTCCGGTTACTTCCCCGGCGGCAAAGAGTCCGGGGACACTGGTCGCTCCCCATTCATCAATTTCTAATCCCCCGTTCTGATAGTGGAGAGTCGGATAAACGATAATAGGTTCCGTGGAAATATCTATGCCATATCGTTTGAACTGTAGATACTTGGCGCTCAGTTCCTTCTCCACTGTCCCTTTGCCCCACAGCAGGTCAATCATGGGGGTATCCAGCCAGACGCCGTAGTGGCCGGTTGGGGTAACGATACGGCCGTTCCTTTCCATGCATTCGCGGATTATACACGAGGAGGCTACGTCCCGCGGTTCGAGGGGATGGGAAAATTCCTTGCCGTGCATGTTTATAAACTGCGCGCCAAGGGTGCGCACCTTCTCTGTAATGAGCAGCCCGAAGTTCTGTTCCGGAAATACCGTGCCTGTAGGGTGGTATTGCGCGTAACGCATATTGACCAGCGGCACGCCTGCCCGATAGGCCAGCACTAACCCATCTCCGGTTGCCCCATAGTGGTTGGTTGTGGGAAACCCCTGGATATGGAGGCGGCCGAAGCCACCGGTGGCCATAATAACGGCCTTGGCCTTAACTACACTGTACTCCCGGGTTTCAAGGTTATAGAGTATGGCGCCGCTTACGGCCTTTGTCTCGTCAATGAGCAGCTCAACGGCCGGCGAGAATTCCAAGACCTGTATTTCCTTTGGGTGATTGCGTATCTCATCTCTCTGGACACGCATTATCTCAGCCCCGATCATATCCGCGGAAGAGTGCATACGCCTCCGGCAGATACCCCCGCCTTTAAGCTCGATCATATTGCCTTCGTTATCCTTATCAAACATAACGCCTAAATCTTCCAGCCACTGGATGACAAGCGGGGCATCCATGGTCAGGGCCTTTACCAGATGGGGGTTATTGGTAAAATGGCCGCCGCCCATGGTATCCAGGTAATGGTGGTATGGTGAGTCAAACGGCCGGTCCGCCGCCTGTATTCCGCCTTCAGCCATAACGGTGTTTGAGTCGCCGTGGCGAAGCTTTGTGGCAATAACGACCCGTAGGCCGTTCTGCCGGGCGAAGAGGGCGGCTACCGCGCCCGCCCCACCGCCACCCAGAATCAGGACATCAGTCTCATAATCAGGTTTTTTCAGCCGGTCATCGAAGGCATCCGGATCGATACGGCTATAGGATTCCAGGAGGTCGGCTACTTCATTTGCCAGAGTTTCGCCTTTATTGGCGCCGACCTTGAGTCTGCGGCGTCCACCCGGCCTGTAGTCCGGGTGGTAAGACTTGAGCACTTTTTCGCCTTCTTCCCGGGTTAGCCTGGGGAAATGTCGGTTGGCCTTTACCCGTGCGAGGCGCTCAGGTCTCGTCTGCTCTACTGCCCGGATAAGTTTTTTCAGCTCCGGGGGATAACCGATGGCCTGCCCTTCTGCCATTATTTTTCTCCTGCGTGTTATCAACGTGTTAACGTTCACACGTGTGAACGTTTTGT
>JASEGX010000037.1 GCA_030017815.1 Thermodesulfobacteriota bacterium
GATACTTTACGCTGAAAATCTATCAGGCTTTCTGCAACTAATTCGGAGAAGAACCGTTTTTAAAAATTTTTTTACAATCCATCCTTTTCCATCTGCCAAGCAAAATGTCGCCCGTTCATAGACGATGTCGCCTTTTATTCAATTTTTGAGGTATAGGCGACTATGTCGTTTGTACCTCCCTATGGACTACACCTCCTTTCAGCTGTAGTATTTCATCTAATGGATCCCTTATCTTCATAAAATCCCTTATGCTTACATGTGGGTAACTTTATCATCAATATCTCACCACCCCTTGAATTCGTCTTTATGACAACGGATGGGCACGGTGTCCGTGGCGACGAAACAGATATTGCAGTTGTCGCATCTGGCAACTGAGCTCTCGCCCGTCTTGAACTTATTTGCCAGATCCGGCTCAAGCAGAAGCGGCCTTGCCATAGAAACGAAATCTGTCTTGCCCTCCCTGATAGCCGCCTCCATAAATGTCTTTGATCTCATGCCCCCTACCGTAATAACAGGTAACGAGACCGCCTTCTTTACCCTGGCCGCAGTTTCCAGGTTATAGCCTTCCCTGAAGGACGGCTGGATTTTGGAAAGCACCGGGGAGACCGCGTATCTTATGAAGAATTTGGCCACCCTGCCCATTTTGCAATACGGTCTCAAATACTTGAGGATACCTTCGGCAGGAAATTTACCCCGTGCCATGTAGAAACTGTCCTCGTTGCTTCCGGCGCTGATCTCGATGGCGTCGCAACAACCCGTGTCTTCCACCATCTTTGTAAAATGGACGCATTCGTCGGGTCTTATCCCGTCTCGGGCATTCTCGAATGAGTTGAGTTTAATAAAGACCGGGTAGTCCCGGCCCACGGCATCCCGCACGGCCCGAAGGGTCTCGCCCACTATTCTAAACCTGTTCTCTAGGTGTCCTCCCCACCGGTCAGTCCTTTTATTGGAATGCCTTGACAGGAAGGTGGACAGAAGATAGCCGTGCGCGGCGTGTATCTGCACACCGTCATATCCGGCAATTTTCGCCCTTCGGGCAGCCGCTGCAAAATTTTCGATGATCTCAGCGATTTCAGGTTCAGACAGTTCCCGAGGCACCTCTTTATAAAAACGGTTCGGGACAGACGAGGGCGACACCAGTGTGGCTTCGCCTGTTTCCGAGGATAGTGTCTGCCTTCCACAATGAGCGATCTGGAGCGCTATCTTTCCTTCGATGTCGTGTATATTATTAACCATAGTCCTGTGCGCAGGTATCAGGTCGTCTGAGTCGATCATTGTCATGTGGTAAAGGGCACTCTTGCCATTCTGCATTATACCTGCGTAACCGGTAATAATTAGCCCTATGCCGCCTTCTATAAACCGCTTATAAAATTGAATTTGTCCCTCTGTCGGAACGCCTCTCCTGTCCGCAAGTCCCTCATGAGAGGCGGAACGTATCATTCTGTTTTTTAATTCAAGCGATCCTATCCTGCCGGGGCTGAACAACGCTTCCATGCTTCCTCACGCTACACTTCAATAATCTTTGACTTCTTTTTTAACCACAGGCCGAAAAAGACCGAGGCTATAATAAAATAGCCCATAGCGCCAAGCCACGCAAAGAAGAAGGAAGGGGTACCGAATGTTGCAGTCTGCCTTGGTAAGGCGTGGTACTGGGCATAAGTGCCCACGTAATACCAGGTGAACGGCCGCAGAAAAAAGGGTAGCAGGGTCACAATCACGCCAGCGGCACACAGTCTTTTTACCGTCCGGTCCTTACCCTGTCTGTAAAGCCTGTGGGCAAGCATATAACTGGCGCAGCCTATCATTACCATGGCCATGTAAAAGCCTACATAAAAAAACGAAACAGCAGGATTGCCGGCAGGTTTTTCCACCCATTCCCATCGGTACATACATTCCCAGGCCGGCCAGCAGATGAGAAGAAAAAGTCCCGCGGGAGCAAACAGGAGGGCGAAATATACGGCCATAGGCCCCATCAGCCTATGCATGAAAAGGCGTTTTTCCTTTTTGAGATATCCCCTGCTCAAAAAGGCGAAAATCTGGCCGGCTGCAAATGCCCCCGGCAAATCCACCTGCACCATAACGCCTCTCTCTGTACCGGATTCCCCTTTGCTATGACAATCAGCGTCTTGGCCAAGGGCAAGAAAATAGCGGTCCCCTTGCCCACGTTATTCAGATAATATAATACACGACGTCCCCGGGACAGGAATATCACCGGTTATTTTCAGAAAGGCAAAAAAGGCCTCCGGCCACTTACTTTGAAAGGCAAACAGCCTCCCCATTATTCCATGTAGAATTACACGGCTTCGAGCATCCGGTACTATCTCCGGATATTTTTCGGCTAGTCTCAGAGCGACAGCGGCGTCGTCGAGGTAGCCTCTATCCGTAAACAGCACGTCATCCAATATTTCTCCGGTCTCAAAAGAAAAACATGACTGCCCGAGGCTGAGGGCCGCAGTGTAAAATGATCTGAGCCCATTGTGGTCTTTACCCGAGAGCGGGGCAGGGGTAAGTAAGGCCGCCTGCGCCTTATCTTTAAACCTTCTTATAATCTCCAGCCAATGCTTTTTAGCCTCCCGGAGGTTACCCTTTAAACGCCATAGCTCAGCTTGACAGGAAAGTATATCTTCATGATTGGCGCCGATCTTATCTGCTGCCTTAAGGTGCTCTTCAGCCCTGGATATAAGGGTATCCAGCGGAAAATCCAAATCACTTGGGCCTGATTTGAAGTATTCGTAGAGCTCCAGAAAGACTCCAGCCAAGGCAATATGATCAACAGCAGAGAGTAAATTGTACTCCGCCCCCTGTAACTTTGGAGTTGATGGGGATGCCTCTAAACTATCAGCCCAGCCGGGCATGTCCTTTTCTTTTTTATCAACCTCATCGGCCAGGTAGAGAAATCTGTATGCGGCTGTAATCCCTTGCCCCGTTCCGGTATCCTTCAGTATCTCAATAGCGGCCTTGGCCACGATTCGGACGTCTTCAGTACGTCCGGCCATAAGGCACACGTCGGCATAGCGCAAGAGCAGTCGTCCCAGTTCTTCCATATCCACTTTATATCTCCACGATTCTCAGGCCTTGAATTCTCCGGTATCCACCCATTCCTTCTTAAGAATAGACCAGAAGTCCTCGGCCAGTCCTTTTAGCACGTATTCATACGGCAGCCAGCCGTAGCCGCCATCGCCCCAGCCTGTACCCCACGAGTTTCTGATAAGAAGGGCCCCGGTGGTTTCAACGCCGCACCGCCCGGTATTCTTGATCTTTATCTTGTCATCATAGCCCACGGCTACAATAGCGTGGCCGCCTAATATCCTTTCCCCCCGGCAAGGAAAAGGTATCTTACCTGTCTTGTCCGCCTGATCGATGGAGCTATAGACCGTAAACCCAAACATGGAGGGATGACCTACGGCCAGGTAAGTCTTTATTCGATTAAGCAGGATATCTCCCGGGGTCCCGGGCGGGTCATGGCGGTAGTATTGGATAGCCTGGTAATTTTGGGCAAAGGCATAACAAAAGGCCGGCGGCTCCTCGTCAAAATCGGCGATTACGTAACGCCAGTACTCTTCCGGCGGCACGCCGAAGAGGACTAGGGCGCCCATAGTACTCCGTAAAAACGCCCCGGTATCCCCGGTCCAGTGGAGGAGATTGCGGGTGACCTTGTAAAGAAATAGTCGGGAGGCATCGATGTGCCTTCCAAAGGCGCGCCTCTCGTAATATTCTACAATCCCTACACCCGCCTGGGCCGTGCATGACCCGAGGGATTCCTGATCCTCAATGGGTGAGCACCACGGCCTTAAATCGACCGAGGTAGGCTGCTTCACTTTGGCCTTCAGGACGCCGGTGGGCGCCAGCACCTTGTTGATCTCTTCTTGCTCCTCTGTGTAATCCCTGAAATCAGGATAGTCAGGAAGCCACCCTAAAGCTGGTCTATCAGATTTGCTCATGTTTAAGTCCTCCTTATGGAACAATGATTTTAAATATTGCTATTTCGTGAGGCTGCAGGTCGGTGTGAACTATATGCCGTCCGCTTACCTCGGTTATCTTTACTTTTGACCGCGCGTCCAGAAGGTTAACCATTTCTTTATCGGTGGGAGAAAGGTTGCTATCTACGGTTATGAAGTCATCTCTTGGTTCGGCGTCGAGGTTCATGGCCACCAGTATCTCGGTACTGTCGAGAATACGGGAATAGGCCAGAGTAGAACGGCCGTCGATAGGATAACCGAAATCAAGGCCATTTCCTGATATCTCCCGGAAGTATTGCCTTCCATAACGCAGGGCAGGCTCTTCCCCTCTTATCTCTGCGATGCGGGATATCTCTTTATAGATGGGATTATCCGGGTTAAAGAAATGGTGTCCTGCAGTATTGAAGGCCCCCCAGTTGCCGCCGAACATACATTCACGTATGTACTTATCATGGTCACCTCCGCCATCGAACCCCTGCTCTGTCCCATAGTAGAGGCAGGGGACGCCGATGCTTGTGAGCAGATAACCTATGGCCAGAACGGCCTGTCTCTGGAAGGGATCGTTATGGAGAAACCTGGCCCTTGGCGAGCGACCAATCTGGTCGTGGTTGTCAATAAAAGTCACAAAATATTCGCCGGCGCGGCCGTGGTCGCTATATAATTCCCGGAATTCTTCATATCTTTTTCTGAGTTCAGCCGGATTTGTAAATCCCTTTATTACCCCTTCCAGTATCCCCCACAAGGGGAAGTCAAGGGCGGCGTCCAGGGAAGGAAAACGTTCGTTGGTACCAGGAATGCGGGCATTGCGACCGATATACTGGTCGATAAAACGGTCGTCGCCGATGATCTCTCCGAACAATAAAAAGTTCTTTTTGCCGAAGCTCTGGGCATATTCCCTTATGGCCGCACAGAATATGGCTGTACTGGACTCTTCGAGGTGCTTGACCGCATCCAGACGGTAGCCATCCACATCGGTGACGGCAATCCAGTACTTATGCACGTCGATGAGTGCCCGCAAGAGGCCACGATCTGAGGTGTCAAGCTCCTTTAGGGTACAAAAGTCGCCGTCCCTCGCCTCCGGGAATGTGTCCCAGTTTCGTATCTCGCCCTTTCGCCTGTACCACTCGGGATTTTGGAATTCTACCGGCCAGACCGCATCATCCGGCCACTCGAGGCCTGATCCCGGATTGACCTCCCGCCAGAAACCAAAGGGAAATCTCTGTCCCCCACAGTAATCGTAGCGGTAGCCTCCTGGATAAGCCCAGTTGTCACCGGTATGGTTCAGGACTATATCGAGGATTACAAACATCCCCATCCTGTGGGCCTTTTTTACCAGGGTCTGTAAGTCTTTAACCGTCCCGAAGCGGGGGTCGATATCGAGAAAATTCTGGATGCCATAGCCGTGGTAGGTGTTGATCTCCCTCCGGTTCTTAAATATGGGACTTAACCATACGGCCGTACAGCCCAGGCCTTTTATATAGTCGAGTCTCTCAGCAATACCTTTCAGTGTCCCGCCCTGCCATTTTTCGCCTTCTTCATCATTTCTGCCGGTGGGAGTTGATCCGGGTACGAATGGAGGGATATCACCTTTCCCGCTGTTAAACCGGTCCACCAAGAGGAAATAGACGAACTGGTCCCGCCAGTCTGGAGGCGAAGGGAAAACCTTGCCAACCGGTTTAAACCTTATTTCGGAAAGGCTTTTAGGTTTGTCAAGCATACGGCTCTTACCTATCCAGGCAATACTGAAAGTGCATGGCGTCCGGTTTTGACCATCTTCCGCCCCAAATGAAGCCAACGTCCTCAAAGCAGGCGGCGAACTCTTCCGACATTTCGAAGTCTCTTTGCCCAAAGGCATTCCAGGCGGCATTTACGTCTATAGCTACGGCCCAGGAGTGAACGGACCAAGTGGACCCGCCCCGTTTCAGCCGGGGGTTAAAACACCCGTCAAAGGTCTTGAGATCATTTGATAAGCCGCGCTCGGTCAGGTTTTTGAAGGCCAGTCGCAGTTTCGGAACTACAAACCGGTGGGCCCTGAATCCAAACCAGTCTGCATGTTCAAATATCTTTATGGTCTCTGTCGCGGTTTTGTAATAGACTTGGCTGAGGGCATCTTTCCATTCTGACAGGTCGCAGCGTACCAGGTTCTGTTCAGCCCAGCCAGCCAGCCGGAAGTCTCCGAAGATATCCAAGCATAATGCCTCAGATGGTGGTGCATCCAGAGAAGTAACTGTTTCGGGCATAGCCTCTGCAAATAGGGCCTGCCAGGTCTGATTGCCCACGATACCATCGGCATCTATTTTCTTATCCTGCTGGAATCTTAAAACCGCCCTTTCCGTCTTCGGCCCGAAAAAGCCGTCAACCTCTCCAGATTCGTAACCCAGTTGGTTGAGTCTTTCCTGCAACCTTCTTACAAGTTTGCCCTGGCTATCTCTTTTAAGGAACATACAGTCACCTTTTGACGGAATTTAATACGGCAGCTTAAACCGTTTGACCCGTTTGAACTGTTGTAACAGTCTCCATTACTTCTTCACCGGGGCAGGTGTCTCCTGGGTATTAAGAAGATCGGTAATCAGGCAGTCCATGCGCGGCCTGTCTCTCGGACTCAGGTAATTCTCCGGGAAAATAACTATCTTTACCTTAGCCCTTTCCCCTTTTAAGTCTATTCCTGAGAGCACTACAGAATATCTCATGGCATTTATAGTACTATTGTCCACATAGGGCATATCGAAGTATGTTACCTCGAAGCCGTTTTCATCCTCCGGTAAGGTACTTATGCGAATACTGCCTTCGTTTACCTGTAATAGTTTCATATCCAGAGGCCCGTACCGGGTAACCTTCCCTTTTTCAAGCCAACCCGGCTCCCATACTTCACCCCCGCTTCCCTCCAGTTCCACGATCTGGTGGCCGACAGTATCCTTAGCTACCTTCCGGAGTTCCATCCTGTGCAGGCTTGAGGTCAGTTTTCTGTCCAGGTGTTCAAAGAGGGGCTTGACGTTCAGGTATTCCTGAAAATTGAGGGCAATCAGCTTTAAAAATAGTAGTTGGGCCTCTTCGTCTTTTTTTTCAAAATAATGATTCATGAGCTGTTCAAACATCTTGGCCCTCAGGTTGGACTCCGAGGTCTCCCGGTTACTCATGGTCTGTACAAAAAGCTGGGCTTTCCGGTTGATTTCGGCCTCTCTTTCCCGGCTATTGTTTGCCCAGATGCCGTAGAGGGTAATGGCCCCGGAAATGACGGCTATGCCAATTCCCTTTATAACGATATCTGCCTTGTCCCAGGCATCTTTTCTTTTGTCATTTGTCTTATTACTTTGTTCCTGTGACATAGCTTTGTCTTCGCCTACCAATCAACCCGAAATCTCCACCTGCCGGGTATTTCAACTTCAAAGGTCTGTTCGTTACCTTTCTCAGATATACTCAGTCCATATCTTCCATCGGGTGCGTCTAAGGTAAAAATTCCCTTGCCATCGGTAAATGTGGTCTTGGGTTCGCGGCCAAATAAGCTGATCCTCACGTATTTTTTAAGGTCTCCCTTCCGGCCAATGACTGTCCCTTCCAGCTTACCGGCCTGAACTGTGGATGGGAGGAAAAACACCAGGGCGAGAAATAGAACAGTGACACAGGATATTTTTCTGATTTCCAGGCGCTGGAAGGATGTTGTTAGATGCATGGGTTCCTCCGTAAGATTCGTCAGAGGTCAGGTCAAGCCGTGAAACACCTATTCGGACTCCTCCCGGCCCAAGGGGGCAAAAATAATCTCTATCTCACCCACGAGTTGCTGCTTCGGTGGTTCTTCTTGTCCAGGTCCCGGTATCTCCGCCAGTTTTGGGTGTACTACCTTGACCTTGGTATACAAGCCCCGCTTCCCCGGCGCCCCCTTATCTATGAGAAAACCCTTGCGCCGCGCCAGGTTCCCTACAATGGTCTTAATGTCAAAAATAGCCGGTTTTTCTTTTACCTTATACTCTTTCTGCTCTGTCTCGAAGATAAAGGGGAGCTTGATCCTCACTTTTTCAATTCCCATAACCGCCGGGCCTTTTCCCAGTTCAGTGGACTCGCGGCCGGCCACCTCGCTTATGTAATCGATGGCACTCTGGACGTCATGGTGGATAGATAATATCGTCTCCGTCAAAAAAATATCTCTGGTTTTTGTGGTTTGTTTCGTATCTTTGTCCGGCATAGTATTAAACACCGCAGAAGCTGTCAGCGATCAGCTTAAATACTTATAGTTTTGAATGTAATCTCGACCTCTCCAATAACATCGATCTTGAGAGTTAAGAATTCCGGGGTACGATTACTTACCGGCTTGACTGTCAGTCTGGGCAGGGATGGCTTAGATATAAAGGTCGCAGGCAGTTTAGATTCGGTTTCCTCTCCCTTTTCTATAACGTTAGTCAGATAAAACGAAAGTTTTGTATTGATCTTTCCATGATCAACCATAACCCTGGGTACGCCCTTCTGAAACATGAGGAGAAGGGTGTCCCTATAGCTGGCGGCCAGCATTGATTGGATACTCTCTTTAATATGTGCATACCCAACTTTACTTATTTTAAGATTTCCGGTTTCGCGATCCTTTTCTATGTCTTTCCCGGTTATACGGTAGCCGGTAAGGATGAATACAGGCGGGTCTTCGGCCTGCTTCTCATCCGGCAGGGTGTAAGGGGATCCCGGGTCTATGGAGCTTTCGGTCTCCTTGCCCTCCTTCGATGGAAACAAGCGAATAATCTCGGCTCTCAGTATATCTTCGGTAATACAGAGCCTGGCAAAATCTGCCGGTTCCAGGGCTGCGATTTGTTCCATGTCCCTGACCTCTTTCTCCTGTTGAACCAGAGAACGAACCACAGCCTGGAAAGTTTCAGCGATGAGCTGGCCGGTAAACTCGGCAAAGCCCACTTCCGCCGGTTTAGTGATGGGGCTTGGCATCGGGATACCCTTACGCCGTCAGAGGCTGATAATCGGTTTTGAAATTAATCTCCACCCGGCCGTATATCTGTACCCGGCTGCCGGATATATCGCGGTTGGTCTCTTTAGACGTGCTTATATTGACGCTGTTGTACGACGTGGATGCCGAGGCCTTGGCCCACAGACTGACAAGAGATCCGGTCTTGGCCTTGGCGCGGAAGCTGAAGGCATCGCGGTGGTATTTACTCGTTTGCTTTTGATAGAAGGTCGAGCCGTACGTGGTAAAGGTGAGCCGGGTTTCGATTACCCCGTTCTCGACTACCAGCCGGAGGATGCCCATCTTGACCATTTCTTTGAGCATGGTATATTTGTCCGCAGAAATACGGCGGGCTACGGCGTCCAGAATTGACTGATACTTGCTCTTATCGATGTCGCCCTGGCTGATGGTAGGGTTGTTGGCCTCATCTCCTGCTACAGCCACAGCGCTGGTGATAGTGGTGGCTTCCTGTTCGGTAAGCGTGCCCCCCTCTTTCACCTTTGTCCCGGATTCCTCCTCGGCGGCCGGAAGGACTTTGGCCAGAAACTGCAGGATCATCTCCCCGCTTATATCATCTTTGGTGTCGTTGATGAATTGGGCGATGGTTTTTGATACCTGGGTAACCAGCTCAATATACGCCTCTGTTTGACGTATATTGGCACTTACCAGGGCATCGAAGGTATCCGTAATCAGTTTAGCCGTAAACTCCGGAAATCCAATTTCATTGAGGCGGGCGGCCTCGGTTACTGCTGCACTCGTTCCGTTTGACATTTTTACCTCCTCGGGCCTAAGCCCTTTTTATGTTTTTTAATCCGTTTCCGCACAGGAAGCGTTTCTTTTCTGAGAAAAATAACAGTCCAAGCTTAATACTAGGCGATAGGCTATAGAGAGATCTTGTTTTTCAGGCGTGTTCAGGATTCCGTCCATGGAATATCCTCATTTTTGGCAGGAGAAATAGGTTTAATGTAGACTATGAATTTGCATTCAGTTTGTCAAGAAAAAATAAGTGTTATTTTTTACACAAGCGCCAGTTCAATAATGAAGTGCAACACTTGGGAAAGCAGGAATCCAGTATTTTTAGATAGTTTAACGTCCTCTGGATTACCGTTTACACGGGAATGACGACTTTTTACGAATTCATCATAATTGATTTCATTAGAACGCCGATAGGATGTAAACTGTAATGGACGAGGGCGGATGATTGTTATGCAATTTCTGTTGACAAGCACGAATCAAGTCTGCGATTATATTGTCACAACGAGATCATAAAAACATTTTCGACGGAGGTTTGCTATGGGCATTTATGTGATGTTAACTACCTTGACGGATGACGGTAGAAAGACCATCAAGAAGAATCCGGAACGGATTAAAGAAGTGAATAAAGAAGTAGAGGCCATGGGGGTAAAGATATTAAACCAATATGCCGTGCTTGGCCCCTATGACTTTGTCAATATTATTGAGGCGCCAGATAATAAAGCCATTACTAAAATTTCCGTAGAGCTTGGTGCCCGTGGTACTATGCAGGGCATGACCCTGGCGGCAATGCCGATCGATGAGTTTATCGAGTCACTGAAGGGTTAAAGGCTAAGGTTGATGAGCTCGTAAAAAGTCAAAGCATGGACGGCACAGTAAAAAGCTCCAGTTGCAAGGCGCGCAAATCCTGAGGAATGAGGCGTACTTATAGCTACGCCGCAGTGACGAAGGATGCCGCGCAACGCAGCAAATGGACTTTTTACGAAGCCGTCAAGGTTCGGCTTCAACGGTTTGGCAGTAGAGGCACGTCTATACATCGTGGACGAGCACGCCTTTTTCTTTTATCCATATCTCTAGCGCCGCCAGTGCCCCTTCGGCATAGAGCTGCCCGCGCTTTTTTCTGGGCATCTTTTTTGAGAGAGCGGGGAACAGACCGAAGTTGACATTCATGGGCTGGAATGATTCGGGTTTGCTTTCCGTTATGTGGTTTATCAGCGCCCCGTGGGCTGTAGCATCCGGCAGCGCAATCATTTCCTTACCACCGGCCAGGAGGGCAGCGTTTATCCCGGCTATCAATCCCATGGCGGTAGATTCCACATAGCCTTCCACCCCGGATATCTGACCGGCCAGAAAGATATTTTTATTTTTTTGTAATTGGAGGGTCTTGGTAATAACCACAGGCGCCTTGACAAAGGTGTTGCGGTGGATGCTGCCCAGACGGGCAAACTCTGCCTTTTCTAAGCCGGGTATCATACGAAAGATGCGTTCCTGTTCCGGCCATTTGAGTTTGGTCTGGAACCCAACCATGTTGTAAAGCGTCCCGGCCACATTTTCCTGTCTTAACTGCACCACGGCGTAGGCCTCTTTTCCTGCACGCGGGTCTTTTAATCCCACCGGTTTCATGGGACCGAAACGGAGGGTTTCATCCCCCCGTTCGGCCATGACCTCGATAGGCAGGCAACCTTCAAAATAGACCGGCTTTTCAAACGGCTTCAGAGGCACTTTCTCGGCCTCCTTTAATGCCCGGATAAAATCCTTGTATTGTTTCTCATCCATAGGGCAATTCAGATAATCTCCCTCGCCCTCTGCATAACGTGAGGCCTTGAAGACTTTATTAAAGTCAATAGATTCTTTGAAGATAATGGGGGCAATGGCATCGTAGAAATACAGGTAATGTTCGCCGATCAATTCTCCCAGTCTTTTAGATAGCCCCTCCGTGGTCAAAGGGCCGGTAGCAATGATGGTTATGCCCTCTTCCGGAATTTCTATGACCTCTTCGCGCGCTATGGTTATCAAGGGATGGGCAGCTATTTTTTTTGTTATGTAAGAAGAGAATTGTTCCCGGTCAACGGCCAGCGCTTTTCCAGCCGGGACTTTGGTATTATCTGCGGCCTCCATAATGAGAGAACCCAAGCGGCGCATCTCTTCCTTGAGCAGGCCCACGGCAGAATCCAGGGCATCGGACCGGAGTGAGTTGCTGCAAACCAGTTCAGCCAGATTTTGAGATTGGTGGGCGGGCGAGAATTTAACCGGTTTCATCTCATGCAGAACGACCCGGACGCCTCTTTTAGCAATCTGATAGGCGGCTTCGCTTCCGGCCAGTCCACCACCGATGACGATTACGGCTTTGAGATCAGGCATAGCTTAACAAATAGGCTCTTCAAACATATGTGTTGAGATTCCCTCTTTGTAAAATCCCCTTTCATCCCCCTTTGCTAAAGGGGGAATTTATCTACGCAATTTCCATAAGCACGAATAAATGAAAATACCAACCGATACGGGTGTCGTCAACCTAAAACAAAATTACGTAGGACAGGCCGATAGCCAGCGGCACCGTCAGGTTGTCATCCACAGGGGAAGGAAAAAGCTCGGCCAGAGTTCCCGCCAAGGCGGGCAGAAGATGTTTTAAGGGCTCACGGCCGAAATATACGGCCAGAATTATCCATGCTGAAATTAAGAAGGCCGCACTCCCCTCTATAGTCTTGTTCCCTATTTTGTGTCTCCCTAAGCGCTGACCGGCTAAAGCAGCCACGGTATCGGATAAGGTTTGTACTGCCAGCGCCGCAATAGCGATCTGTTTTGGAAAAAGGATGATAGTCAGGCCGGAACCAATGAGATAGTAAAGACTGGCCGCAGGTCTGCTATATTCCCTGTCGCGTAATAGATTTTGGGCGACCCGCAGGTATATCCTTTCCAGCCATTTTATTCTGAGCCTGGCCACGTCAATGATTATGAAGGCGGCTGCCATCGGGAAAAAGAGGCGCAAAAAAACATTTTCTGGCAGATACATATAGGCCAATGGGATGCACAGGCCGCAAAGATGAAAAGTCTTCCTCCAGTATTCGACCGTTGCTATCGGAGATTGCACGTTGTGCATGATTAAAGGGTTATCTTTTGGTAATTACTCGGGTTGTCAGGTTCACGGTTCACGGTTGGCTTATCTTCATACTGGTCTGTGTTCATCGTTTTCTAACCTTGAACCGTAGAACTGTGAACCTGGGTAGTTACATCTTTTTAATCTTTTTATTCACCGTATCAAGGGTCATAATAAGAGAAAAAATGCACATTGTCCAAATATTCTTATGACTTCAATTAATAAGGTCGATGAATAATTATATACAATCTCGTTAAAAGGAACTGAGAAAGACCCAAGGACATGTTGAACGGATCGCTTGCCGAAACAAGAAAAAGACCCTGGATTAATAATAAAAAGTTCATAGATGATTTTTATGCGCCAGAGGTCAATCCAGAAATTGAAGTTAATAATTTTAGACCGGCATCTGCTCTGGGGGCTAATACATACGAGGTCTTATTTACACAAATCCCCGATCAGGTCGTCGTGTTAGATCGCAAAGGCAATATCGTCGAAGCCAGTCCTTCTGTGTGCACGGAGCTTGGTTACGCACAGGAGGAGATACTAAATATGCGGTATAATGATATTGCTGCTTCAGCGGGAACAAAAACATCTTTCCGCCTTTTTACAAAGAATATAAATGACCGGACGGTTACCTTTAAAACAGCTTATGTCTGTAAAAATGGCGAGACAAAACCTGTAGAGGTAAGTTGCCGTGCCATATACTGCCATTCAAAGAAATTCTTCCTGACAGTTGCCAGGGGCATTACAGAACAACAGAAAAGAGAGAGCGGGTTTGAAAAAGCCTATGCAGAAATGCAAACTCTGGAGCAGATGAGGAGTCAATACCTAGCCGGCATCGTCCATGATTTGAAGACACCCTTGACGGCGGTCAAAGGCTTTGTCGATATGATATTGAGTGGGAAAGCAGGTCCGCTTACGGCCAAGCAGGACAAATTCCTGCGGAGTTGTACCATGGCCATTAGTCGTGAGGCTGAGCTGGTAGAATGCCTTGAGAATTATTCCCGGGCCAAGGCTGGAAAGCCGGTTATAAATAAAGAAGCGGTAGATATTAGCAATGTTTTAAGGAAGAGCCTGGCCTGGCTGGAACCCCTCGCCGAACTCAAGAATATAATTATGGAAACAGAGATAGAAGACGGCCCCATGATTATACAAGGCGACGCACATCAGTTGAGCAGGGTGTTTAATAACCTTTTTTCCAATGCCGTGAAGTACAACCAGCCTGGAGGCAGCGTTAAAATTGAGGCCAGGGCCTATGGCCTGGAAAAGGTGTGTATTTCAGTTAAAGATACGGGTATTGGTATTCCGTCTGAAGAACAGGGAAAGGTCTTTGAGCGATATTACCGGGCCAAATCTTCGCATTCAACGAAGGCCCCGGGTATGGGAATCGGGCTCGCGGTAGTCAGGGAAATCATCCAGCTCCACGGCGGTGAAATTTTTGTAGATAGTGAACCAGGTCGTGGATCCATCTTTTATACTATTTTCAAGCTCCTGCCACCCCCACAATAGCTATTGAAAGTTGCATAAACAATGTCCGCATTAGAGTTTTCTTCTGTCATTCCCGTGAAAGCGGGAATCCAGTAAAATCGCTGGTTCTGGATGCCTGCCTTCGCAGGCATGACAAAATAAATAGGACATTATTTTTGATGGTCTCGTAAAAAGTCCGAAAACTCCCTCTCCCTTGACGGGAGAGGGTTGGGGTGAGGGTGAA
>JASEGX010000240.1 GCA_030017815.1 Thermodesulfobacteriota bacterium
GGACATTTCTACTTTGGCTAATTAGGACATTATCATTTTGGTATTACACAAAAAATCAATGGCTGATTGCTGACTGCTGAAAGCTAATCTAATTTAGTGCTTGACTCATATAAAAAGGTGATGATAGATTACCAAATAGGTCTGACAGGAAAAGCAATGAAGATACCACCAAGAGGTCTATTTAATTATGGGGTGCCCGGCCTCCTTACTCTCTGAGAAAGGAGGCTTTTTTTTGAATACAGACTGATGAAAGAAAAACCATTTACGATAAAACATGTCCTGGACATAGCCAGCTTAAGCCCGGACCAGATCACTTATATTCTGGATACCGCCGAATCTTTTAAGGAAATCTCCACCCGCTCTATCAAAAAGGTGCCCACCTTACGCGGCAAGACAGTAATTAACCTCTTTTTTGAACCCAGTACCCGCACCCGGGCCTCTTTTGAAATAGCCGCAAAAAGGCTAAGCGCTGATACCCTGAGCATTTCCGCCTCAACCAGCAGCGTGGTAAAGGGAGAGACCTTAATCGATACTGCCCGAAACTTAGAGGCTATGCAACCTGATGTAATCGTCTTGCGCCACTCATTATCAGGCGCTCCACACCTTCTAAGCAGACATGTCCGGGCCTCGGTCATCAATGCCGGCGACGGCACGCATGAGCACCCAACCCAGGCCCTTCTGGATTTACTTACGGTACGCGAAAAAAAAGGAAAAATTAAAGGCCTTAAGTTAGCCATAATGGGAGACATTACACACAGCCGGGTAGCACATTCCAACATCCTCGGCTTTACAAAAATGGGAGCAAATGTTGTAGTGAGCGGCCCGGCGACCATGATACCGCCTTATATAGAAAAGTTGGGAGCCAAAGTTACTCTTAGTATAAAAGAAGCCGTGCAGGGAGCAGACGTGATCATGGCCTTACGCATTCAACTGGAACGGCAAAATAAACTCAGCTTCCCTTCCATACGTGAGTATGCCACTTATTTCGGACTCAACACACAACATCTGGCCTTAGCCGCACCGGACGCCATAGTTATGCATCCTGGCCCTATTAATCGCGGGGTAGAAATAAGTCCGGAACTGGCTGATGGTCCTCATTCTGTAATTCTTGATCAGGTGACAAATGGTGTAGCCGTACGCATGGCCCTCCTTTATCTTCTCCTGGGGAGCGAAACACGGATGTCGCATGGCGACACAAAGAAAGATGAAAAAAATCCCCCCTCACCCCCCTTTACTAAAGGGGGGCATCCGTTAAGTCCCCCTTTGAAAAAGGGGGATACAGGGGGATTTTCAGGTGAGAGTCAATGAATCTTTATCTGAAAGGTGCGAGAATAGTCGATCCCTCTAATCTGACAGGCGAGGCGCCTGTCCTACCGGGTTTTCGCTCTTCGCCTGTCTTATTTAAGACAAATGTACCCTGCGATATATATATCCGTAACGGCAAAATAGCTTCCATAGCACCACAGGGCAAAGAACCCATACCGGCTGACGCCAGGGTAATCGACCTGGCCGGAAAAATCGTCACCCCCGGCCTCATTGATATGCACACCCACCTGCGCGAACCGGGTGAGGAATATAAAGAAACCATAGCCACAGGATGTCTGGCCGCGGTCTCTGGCGGGTTCACGGCCATAGCCTGTATGCCCAATACCAAACCGGTCAATGACAACAAATCCATAACCGAATATATCCTGCGAAAGGCGCAGGAGGCCAGGCTGGCCACTGTCTATCCCATCGGGGCTATCAGCAAAGGGCTTCAGGGAGAAACCCTGGCCGAATTCGGTGACATGAGGAGCGTCGGGATAGCGGCCGTTACAGACGACGGTCGACCCGTTATGAATGGCGAACTCATGCGCCGGGCCCTGGAATATGCCCGAAACTTTGACTTACCGGTGATCTCACACTGCGAAGATCTGACGCTTTATTCAGGAGGGGTGATGAATGAGGGGTCTGTATCCACACAGCTTGGATTACCTGGCATCCCGGCAGTGGCTGAAGAAGTTATGGTCTTCCGGGAAATCAGGCTGGCCGCCCTGACTGCAAGCTCAGTCCACATTGCCCATGTAAGCACCCGGGGCTCGGTCGATTTGATAAGACAGGCCAAGGCCTCTGGGATTAACGTTACTGCAGAAACTGCTCCGCATTATTTTAGCCTGACTGAGGAGGCCGTAACAGGCTACGACACCAATGCCAAGATGAACCCTCCTCTCAGAACGGCAGAAGACGTGGCCGCCATCATCGAAGGTCTCAAAGATGGAACCATAGACGCCATCGCCTCTGACCACGCCCCGCACAGTATCCTGGAAAAAGAGGTGGAATTTAATATGGCGGCCAACGGTATCGTGGGTCTCGAAACCGCCCTTCCTCTGACGCTAAAATTAGTTCATACCGGGCATCTTTCCCTTTCTGAGGCTGTCGCCAAGCTTTCTACAAATCCGTCCCGCATCCTGCGACTTGAAATCCCTTCCATCCAGATCGGCCAAAGGGCTGACCTCACCATCATTGATCCTGACCGGAAATTTATCGTCGATATCCACAAATTCCAGTCCCGCAGCAAAAACTCACCCTTCCACGGCTGGGAATTAAAGGGCAAGGCCGTTATGACGATAATAAATGGTAGGATCGTCTTTAACGACCTGGACTAGAATTTTTTTCACCGCAAAGGCGCAAAGCACGCAGAGAAAAATAGGTTTAAAAGATAAAAATTAAAAATGTTTAACGCTTTAGGTTTTTGAAAAATATGCCTAAGCAAGGCGCTATAAGAGCCAAAATCCCC
>JASEGX010000038.1 GCA_030017815.1 Thermodesulfobacteriota bacterium
TGAAACAACCCAATATCTGATCGCTAATTATTTTATGTTATTGATTAAAAGATAATCATTCTAAGACAGACCGCATGCTCCATGCTCTGTGGTGGGCATCTGCAAATTTTTTATCAAAGGGTATTAACAGTTTTTGTAATCGCGCTGCCCCCAAACCCACTCCTTTTTATAACAAGTTGAATATATTAGAAAAAATTATCGACCCGGTAGGGCACTGTTCTTGCGGCTGTCTGATATTAAAGAATTACGTATTAATTCCGATAACATAAAGCAGGGGCTTTTTGAGGTCTTGCTCGTGCCCATACAGATGCGCAGAGAACGTATATTTATTGAGGTAAGTTAGATATGGAGAAAATCTGTCTGGCCCGGAGGAGATGGGAAGGTAATAAGGTTGAGGAAGAGGACTTGCAGCCGCCGGTAGCCTTGCCGGCTCCATCTGAACCGGGCATTACTATCGAACCCAATGAGGTAATTAATTCTTTAGTTAAGTCGTTGGTCGCTATAGGCAACAAAGACTATGACGAGTCCAGGGCCACGGTGAAGAAGTTTGACCTGGAGATTAGATATGAATCGTTTTCCCCCATCAAGGTTACGGTGTATGTCACACCTGCCCAGCCGCAGACTGACAAACAATGGCTTACCGTAGAAGAGACAGCCCGATCTCTCAAGGTAAGCACGGCTACGATTTACAAGGAACTCTTAGCCGGAAAATTGGTCGGGCTTAAGATAGGGCGGCAGTGGCGTGTGTTTAGGCCCGGATTGGACGGGGAAGCCTGGGAGGGATTAATATGACCTATTACAGATATTGGGGATTGAATCGGCCGCCGTTTGATAATGTGCCTGATCCGAAGATGTATTGGCCGCAGAATCCCGGTTTGGAAGATGCCATATCAGAGATTTTATTTGCCATTAAAGAGGGGAATGAGTGTCTGGCAGTAATAGTAGGGGATATTGGAACAGGAAAGACATTGGCCTTACGTATTCTCCTGAACGAATTAGACCCGGATAAATACAGGATAGCCTTTCTGACTAATCCCACGCTGTCTTTCACACAGATAATGCGCGAGATCATCGGCCAGTTGGAAAATAAGAAGGTAGTCACGAAGTGGAAAGACCATTTACAAGAAGAAATCAATCAGATCCTTTATCGAACAGCCGACGAAGGTAAGCGTGTAGTTATATTCATCGATGAAGCCAATGTCCTGAACCCGGCCGGCTTACAGGGGCTGCGGCTCCTCACCAATATGCAAGATGACCGTCGGAATCTGGTGACTTTTGTCCTTGCCGGCCAGAAAGAGTTGGCGCAAAAGCTGGAAAGACCGTCGATGGAAAACCTCTACCAGCGCATCGGAGTTTATTGTAAGGTGAGGGGGTTAGACTCTCTGGAACTGGTTGCCGGGTATATAGCTCATCGGCTGAAACAGGCACGCCCCGACGCATCTGCGACCGGATATCCCAGAGAGATATTTACTGAACAGGCGGTTAGGGCTATATGGAACTATTCCCGTGGTGTGCCGCGGATGGTCAACAAGATATGCAAATTATGTCTTAAGGCCGGTGAGACTAACCAGCTTCAATTCATAGATGAAACCATGGTAGAAAATCTTGCCTATATGTTTAAAAAGGGCTTTTTTAAGAAAGACAAGGCGAACGCCAAGAAAGAACGGCCTACAGAGCCGGAGGCTCACGCCCCGGTATATCTACAAGAGGAGAGCGCTGAACATAAAACGTCAGGAGGAGCTCCACCTGAAACAAGTGAGGAAGAAAACATATCTTCTTTGGAGTCGGACGTTGGATATAAGGCCACGACCGTAAAAGACGATTCCTCCTCATCGGAACTTTTAGCGGTTAAGTCTTCCCAGGCGAGCAGCGAGGAAAGGGAGCCTGTCGCTGCAGAATGCACCGCCGCTGTAAAAACTGATGCAGAGAACCCCGTCCAGACCGGGGAGCACGCCCCGGCGCAGCTACGACCGGATGCTGAGGACGAAGGACCAACATGGCCAGAGATAGAAGATCTGGTTAAACAGATCCCTCCTGAAATTTTAAATCGGCTTTATGCTATGGAGGAGCGGCAGCTTTACCGCCTGGCCGGCCAACTAGCCGCCAGTCAACTGCGTGAAAATGGGACGCTGAAGAATACCTCAGATCCCATCGTTCAGTGGGAAAAGATGCGGAGCGCGATAGTGATGTTACTTAAAAATTTTTCCAGACTTAATCAGGTCGGACAGGCCACCGAATATCGTTAGCCAAAGAATAGTCTGAAAAACCTCTAAGTTAACCCCGGTAGCAGCCCTATCCATTACCGAATGCACTCATGGGACCTGGATAAGAATCGGTAGGATTTTATTTCTTTGCCCAGAAGGCTGTGTACAAAATTTTCCAGAATAGGTGCGCTTTCGGCCAATGGTTGAGCGCTAAAATGTAGTCGGGAAAGCTTAGCCAGAGACGTTTTTTGGGCTAATGAGAGGAGTTTGACGGTGCCTGGCGAAAGGCGATTTTTTAAGGGAAGATTAAAGGCGCAGTCAGAACAGACAATGCCCCCCTTTTCATAATTAAAACTATAAAAAACCTGTCCACCCTTCCATAGATTACAGGTAACACAAGCTATAAAATTAGGGGCATAACCAACTATGGTGAGAAGGCGCAGGTGAAAAATTACAGATAGAGGGGCTAAAGAGGCGCCGTGATCGACCATGCGAAGGGCCCATAGTAAAAGATGAAAAAGTTCGGCATGGGGATCACGATCTTTTACCCAGGCATCTACCAGTTCACAGAAATAAGCGGCATAAGCGAATCTTTCGGGCACCTTTCGTATGGAAGCAAACGGTTGTAGCAAATCACATTGGTCGATTCTGGTTAGAGACGAATGTTGTTTTTCCCAGAGAATCGGTCGGACGAACGAAAATAGATCTAACTGGTTGGCAAAGCGCTTACGGCTCCTTTTAGCGCCCTTGGCAATACTTGTTATTTTACCTAAAGAATATGTAAATAAGGTAATAATCTTGTCAGATTCACCAAAGTCCTTATGGTTAAGTATGATAGCGGGTGTTTTGTGGAGAGGCATAGGCTTTAATCAGGATAAATCACATTACTTTGGGATTGGGCAGTGGCAGAGTAATATCCACTACCTGCCCGCTATCCCCAAGGGATTTCAGTTGCTCGCCATCCAGATAAAGATCCACGCCGCCAGCGTTGCCTATTAGTAGTCTTATTTTGTTATCCATCGGCCAGGAGATGGTTTCACCTGCCTTAAAGGAGTACTCCTGCAGGTTCTGTTCGTCAATCACCGCCTGTACCCACGTATTTTCTTTAAAAACGGCCCGTAACTCATGTTGCTTTTTATTTTGGAGTTGAGGTGCTTCTTGTGCTTTCGCTTGAGGAGCAGGAACGTTTGTTTGTTCGGGAGTATATGTCTTGGCCTGGTCAACAACACGATTGGCCTCGACCGGTCGTAGATGCGCTGGGGCGTGGCTTTTGGACAAGGGCGTTTGTTCTTTTTTGAGGGTTTCCTTCTTGCCGATATTAACCACTAGGCTCAAGAGGAGGACAATGATAATAATTGATATAGATACCCCAAGGAGTTTTCTATGTCTGGAAAAGAACAGCCATATCTTTTTTTCGGGTTTTTCGGGAGGAGGGCTAATTTCTCCTTGATGTTCGGGTGATTTAGTCTGAGGATGATAGCGGAGGAGGACGTCGTTAGGATCTAACCCGATATATTGAGCATAGCAACGGATAAAGCCTCGAACAAATACCTCTGCCGGAAATCTTTCTGTTTGCCCTTCTTCTATGGTTCTTAAAATGCCAATATTAATTTTGGTAGCATTGGCAACTTCTTCCAGGGTTATGTTTCTGAGCTCCCTCTCGCGTTTTAGATAATCGCCGATAGACTCCATGTGCCTCCCGGTTTTTGGTTTTTATATATAGATCGGTATTTTTTTCCGATTAAAGAATAAGGGGCAGGAACTTTTACTTTTGGTTTCCATACCGTTGGTACTCAAAGTAAGACTTCTATATATGACCTGTCGCGAAGCTCTGTTATCCAGACCATAAAACGCTTATTCACATCTTGCTCAAACAGAACCTGATATATTTCTTCCTTTACCTCTTCAAATGTTTTTTCTTTTGATTCTTTAATATCTATAACTTTAAAGATCTGATAACCGATAGGAGTTTCAACTACGGGACTTACCTCCCCAGCCTTAAGATCGGTAATAACATCCCTCATATATGGCGCCAGCTCATTTTTATCCAAATAACCCAGGTTGCCGCCCTCAGATGCGGTGGGATATCCGGAAAATTGCCTGGCCAGGCCTTCAAAATCAGCCCCATCCTTAGCCCGCTGGCGGATGTCTTCGGCCTTTTTAGAGATAGCCTGTTTTTCTTCCTCACTACAACCCCTGGGTATGCTGAAGACAATATGCTGAACCCTATATTCTTGTTGGCCGGTATAACTGCGTTGATTATTCTTATAGTACTCTCTAAGCTTGTCTTCAGTTATAACGATCTTGGCATTGACTGTCTGGCTGATCAATTTGAAGCGTTCTATCTGCTCCTTGAGCTTCTGTCGGTATTCTTCCATAGAGACGCCGTCCTGTTCCAGACGGGCCGTCAGTTGTTCCTTTGTTATTTCATGGTCTCGAATAATTTTTTCGATGGCCGCATCAACCTCTGCCTCGGATACAGACAACCCGAGCCTTTTTGCTTCCTGCTCAGCCAGCTTTCGCTCAATAAGGTGATTAAGTACCTCAGTTCTTATTTTCCCCTTTTCTCTTTCTATAGTAGCGGCTGAAGCCTCCCGCTGGAGTTGATCGATAAGACGCTGTTCTTCTTTCCCTAATTCCGCCAGGGTTATGACGTCTTCGTTGACGATGGCTACAATACGATCGACAATTTCGGCAGAACCTACCGCAGGGAGGAGAAAGATAAGCGAAGAGATGACAAGAAAAAGGAAATTGATTAGTTTCATGGTCGAGGTTTCATTATGATAACATAAAATGTAATCTTTACTTGTAGTTGGACATTAGCATCTTACAAAAGGGCTTGCAAGACTTTTTTGACTTCCTCAAGTATCTGTACCCCTTCATCACCGGGTAGAGCCGCATAGAGTTTATTCTCGGGAGTAAAGCGGTACTTACCCTGGTTACGACGGATTAACGATAGGATTGTTTCCGGAGAAAGTCTGGTCTTATCGCTAAAGCTCAAGATAAAATGACCATTAGTGCTGTCCAGGCGGTGCACCTTGAGTTTCTTGAGATCCTGTTTGATTTCCATGATAGACATGAGGTCTTCGACCTCGGGGGGTATGGGGCCATAGCGGTCTGTTAGTTCATCCTTTATGTCTGAGAGTGCCGTAACCGTACCTGCCATGGTTAACCGGCGGTAGGTAATGAGACGCTGATCCGGCTCCGGCAGATAGTGTTCCGGTATGTAGGCGGAGACCTTAAGATTAATTTCCGGCTCAAACTCTTCTTCAACCGGAGTACCCTTAAGTTCGTTTACAGTCTTTTCAAGGAGATCCAGATACAGGTCATAGCCCACTACCGCAATATGTCCGGTCTGGCTGGTTCCAAGGATATTGCCAGCGCCTCTGATCTGGAGATCGCTCATGGCCAGTTTAAAACTGGATCCCAATTCGCTGAGGTCTAATAAGGCCTCCAGCCTTTTTTGGGCATCCCTGGTAAGATGGGCCGGTGACGGGACTAACAGATAGGCATAGGCCTGCTCTTTAGAGCGCCCCACGCGGCCGCGGAGCTGGTAGATCTCGGCCAGACCGAGGCGGTCAGCCCGGTTGATGATTATGGTATTAGCCGAGGGTATATCCAGGCCGGACTCGATAATAGTAGTGCAGACTAATACATCTATCTCCCGATGTACAAATCTCACCATGATCTCTTCCAGGGCCTTGCTGGAAAGCTGTCCGTGGGCTACGGCTATGCGCACTTCCGGGACCAGCCTCCGCAAACGCTCAGCCACTACTTCTATACTGGCTACCCGGTTATGAACAAAAAAGACCTGACCGCCACGTTGATATTCTCGGAAAATAGCCTCTCGTATCACATTATCATCGAACCTGGTTACGTAGGTCTTAACCGGGATACGATCCTGGGGGGGTGTACTTATTACGCTAAGATCGCGTACACTAAGGAGGGACATCTGAAGGGTGCGCGGAATAGGGGTTGCGGTCAGGGTGAGAACATCTACGGTTTTCTTTATTTGTTTCAGCCGCTCTTTATGCCTGACGCCAAAACGGTGTTCCTCGTCTATGATAAGTAGTCCCTGGTCGCGAAAAATAATGTCTTTTTGTAACAGGCGGTGCGTACCGATCACAATATCTATCTTCCCCTCCGCCAGCCTGGACACGATCTGTTTTTGTTCTTTGGCGGTGCGGAAGCGGCTGAGACAGGCCACAACTACCGGGAAGGGAGAAAGGCGGCGGCTGAAAGTCTGGAAGTGTTGCTCGGCAAGGACAGTCGTGGGTACCAGTATGGCTACCTGCCTGCCGTCCATTACGGCCTTAAATGCCGCGCGCAAGGCCACCTCGGTCTTTCCGTAACCTACGTCCCCACATATCAATCGATCCATAGGTCGGGGTGAAATCATGTCTCCCATGGTATCTTCTATAGCGGCTATCTGGTCTGGGGTCTCTTCATGTTCAAAGGATAGCTCGAACTCCTTATAAAGACTATCGGGTGGTGAAAAGGCAAAACCCTTTTCCACCTTCCGCCGGGCGTGGATATCCAGCAGCTCCAGGGCAACCTTCCAGATGGCTTCTTTGACCCGTTTTCGGGCGAGTTGCCAGGACTTGCCGCCTAATTTGTTGATTTGCGGGTTATAACCTTCTACACCTATATATTTTTGCAGGACATTGAGTCTATATATAGGCAGATAGAGTTTATCTCCATCCCGGTATTCCAATAACAAATAGTCGTTGATGGTGTTATTCACCTCTAGCCGTACCAGATTACGATAGAGACCAATGCCATGGTCGCGGTGAACGATCAGGTCATCAGGCTTAAGCTCGCTAAAGTCTAAAATAGGGGAAAACGTTTTCTTTATGGCCGCAGCCGGTTTCTTTATCTTTTCACCGAATAATTCGCTTTCGGTCACCAGAATAAGCCTATAGGCGGGGAAGCGGAAGCCGCGCGAGATATCTCCGGTATGGATGCGCACCTTTTGATTCGATGATTCCAGGGCAAAATGGAAAGGTGTATCTAAGACCTCGGCCTGGATATGGTAATCGGCTAGAAGCCCCTTAAGTTGTTCTGCGGTATGAATCGTGCGGCATACAAGGTAAACAGATTCTCCTTCGTCCAGCCAGGCGGTTATCCGGTGTGGAAAGGCCGTGAAAAAGTCTTCCCGCCTATGACCAACCGGGAATTCAGCTTTTATATCCTCGTTGCCCAGCGTAGCCAGATGCAGTCTTTCGCCGGCGGCCGGTTTTTCTTCTATAGGTAAGGATATTATGCGTATGTGGGAGGCAGCCGGGATCACATCTGCCCAGTTGCGGCCTATTTGATAAAGATCCTGCGGCTCCGGGCAAAAACGGGAGTCAGCACGGACAGTTATATTAATCTCTTTGATCTTGTTCTGAAAAAGGGCCTGTTCTTCTTCTATTCTCGCAGGATCTATACTTACCAAGAGACCTTCGGCCGGGAGGTAATCGTACCAGACGGAAAGTTCGGGATAGAATAAAGGCAGGAAAAATTCAGAGCCGGCGAAGTGAATGCGCTGCTCTATCTGGGCCTCGATTTCCTTTATCCCATTGAGGGCAATATCCCGCTCCATAGCATATTGGCGGATATGTTTCAGGGCATAGGCGGCTTCTTGCTCTCCAAAAACAACCTCATGTACCGGAAGGAGTATGATCTCATTGATCTCGCGGAGAGACCTCTGGGTGAGACGATCAAACTCACGGATGGATTCCACCCAATCTCCAAGACAGTCTATACGGACAGGATTGGTGTGCATGGGGGGGAAAACGTCTATAATGCCACCCCGGATGCTGAAGTCTCCCACTTCCTGCACGAGCGAGGTAGCGGTATAGCCACCGGCGATCAGCTTTTCTCTTAAGGTCTGACGGTCGAGATCTTCATGCGCAACGATATAATCGACAAAATCGGTCAGCGCCTTTTTGGGCAGCAACTTTTGTAATAGGGCCTCGACCGGAACCACGACGATAAAGTTAGGGTCGCCGGAGACCATACGGTAAAGGGTCTCGATACGGCGGCTTACTGTGGTCTTGTGTGGGGAGAGTTCGCTGAAAGGGAAGACTTCGTACGGCGGGAAGACAAAGACCGGGCGTTTACAGAAAAAAGCAAACTCCGAGGCATAGATATCTGCTTCCTTTAAGCCAGGGGTTACACACGTGATAGGGCCGGAGAGGGTGTTTTCCATTTCGGCCAGGACAAAGGCCAGGGATGAGCCTTTCAGCCCGGTAACATCTACAAGGCCTCCTCGTGTAATGGATTTTTTCAGGTCGGTTAAGTAACGGGTATCGGTAATCACTCAACCGTTAATTTAATCAGCGGCATCGAAAAACGCAATACCTGGTCTTCTTTCGGCCAGCTACTTATGATTAATTCGTAAAAAAGCCTTTTCACCGCTGAGCACGCAGAGTCCGCAGAGAAAAACTGTAAACCGTTCGGCTGGCTCACGGTCATGAGCCGGGTCGAATGACTATTCAATATGTTATCTCGGCGTTCTCGGCGACCTCTGCGGCCCTTCGACTTTGCTCAGGGCCGTGAGCCTGTCGAACGGTAATTTTTACTTTTTACGAAGCCGTCACTTATGATTGACAAAATACACCCACCTGTCTTAAAGTCTATTCGACGCGACCTGTAGAAAAAAAAGGCTGAACCTATTAAAAAAATCTCCGGAAACGTAATTGGCCTTAAGGTCAACCAGGTAAAAAGACTGGAAAATGTCTATCGCCGTAAGATCCCACCTAAAGACATAATTACCCCTGAACTAGCCAGATATATTACCGAGTTGTCGCGGGAGATCAATCGTCAGATAGGCATATTGGTAAAGCGGTCCGGCGATATAGAATATGTCATAGTTGGCGACCACCGGAGTATTACTATCCCGACGTTGTCGGATTACCGTGCAGGGAGTAGCCGTTTACGGGGGCTGCGGTGCATTCACACCCATCTGGAAGATGAGCCTCTTACCCAGGATGATTTGACGGATTTGGCCCTCCTTCGTCTGGATATCATGGCCGGCATAATTGTCCGACCAGATGGCCTTCCGGGATTGGTACATGCAGCCCACCTCCTGCCCAGGCCGGTAAGAGGAGAAAGTATTTCTTTTCTAGAGCCTAGGATACCGGCACAGTTGGATATTGATTTTCAGGGCTTGATCCAATCTCTTGAGGACGAAATTGCCCGTGAGCAGGCCTTACAAACAGTGGGCGGGAAAAAAGACCGCGCCTTCCTTATTGATGTCACCACCACCTCCCGTGAAGCGGCGGAGGAGTCTCTGGAGGAACTGAGGGAGTTGGCACAAACCGCCGGGGTTGAGGTGCTGGATTCCATTATTCAGCGGCGAGATAAAATACACCCCAAGTACATAATGGGTAAGGGGAAACTCGGCGATTTACTGATAAAGACACTGCAGAGGGGCGCCAATCTGCTGATATTTGATCATGAGTTAAATCCTTCACAGATCCGTTCCATTACCGACTTTACAGATATGCGGGTTATTGACCGCACCCAGCTTATCCTGGATATTTTTGCCCGGCGCGCCCGGAGCCGGGAAGGTAAGATACAGGTAGAAATGGCCCAGTTGAACTATCTTTTGCCGCGGCTGGTTACCAGAGACGATGCGCTCTCCAGGCTTACCGGAGGCATCGGCGGACGCGGCCCTGGTGAGACCAGGCTGGAGATAGATCGCCGCCGGGTGCGCGAGCGCATCGCGCGGCTTACCAAAGAACTCAAATCTATTAGCAAGCAGAGGGAGCTAAGACGCAAAATTCGCAAGCGGAAGGATATACCGATAATATCCATTGTTGGTTACACCAATGCCGGAAAATCTACGCTGCTGAATGCCCTTACCAAAAGTCAATTTCCGGCCGAGGACCGCCTGTTTGCCACGCTTGACCCGGCCAGCCGGAGGATTCGCTTCCCCCGGGAGGCCGAGGCTATAATAACCGATACAGTAGGCTTTATCCGTGATCTGCCCCAGGCCTTATTCGAGGCCTTCCGGGCCACACTGGAAGAACTTCAGGATGCCGATATTATTATTCATCTCATAGACATAAGTAATAAAAACTTTCGGGAACATATAGAGGCAGTTGAACATATTCTGGAGACCCTGGAACTGCATCACATCCCCGCTATTAAAGTCTTCAATAAAATAGACCGGGTATCACCGGAGTATGTCGCTACCCAAGGCCGGGCCTATAATGCCCTGGCCATTTCGGTTATGAACCCTGACACACTGTCGCCATTTATTGAAACCATTCAGGGCATGGTGGAAAAGTCTCATACCCAGGTAAAAGAGATATGATCGTTTATTTTGGGATTGCTATTACGTCTTGATTTGCTAAGATAATAAAATAACATGAAAAGAATTTTTAAAACTTTGTGTGCCTTGTGGTTAATCTCTTGACAAGACTATAGGGATTTCAGGAGGAACAAAAAATGAAGTTACCGAAAACTGTTTTTGTCCTTGGTCTTGTCTCCTGCCTTGTGTCCTGTGCTACAGCCCCGGAGTGGACTAAGACCAAGACCGCCCAGGGGGCGGCGATTGGGGCTGGCGTAGGGGCAGTAACCGGCGCCATCGTCGGCAAGGGTAAGGGCGCGGTAGTAGGTGGCGTTATTGGTGGGTTGGCTGGAGCAGGTATCGGTTACTATCTTGACCAGCAGGCCAAAGAGTTTGAGCAGGTACCCGGTGTTCAGGTAGATAGGAAAGAGGACCGTTTGTTGGTGACCATGCAGAACAATATCCTTTTCCAGACAGATTCGGCGGAATTGAGTAAGGATTCTGCGGTGATACTGGAAAAGACGGCCGATATCCTAAAAAAATATCCGGAGACCCGCATAATTGTTAAGGGCTACACAGATGATGTCGGTCCTGAAGAATACAATTTTAAACTTTCGGAGCGCCGGGCCTTAATGGTTAGAAATTTTCTGGTAGGAGCGGGGGTCAAGCCAGAGCGTGTAACCGGCGTTGGTTACGGAGAATCATTCCCTGTAGCTGATAACCGTACGGCCGCCGGCCGACAGAAGAACCGTCGCGTGGAGATGGAAATTATACCCCAGCAGGGGAGCTGAGACTAATAATAAAAGCAGGAAGTTCCAGGGGCAATATCTATTTTGGACACTGATATGAGCGAGAATTATGCCTACGGTTGAGAAAATACTCATTGTAGATGACGATGCAGTGGTCAGGGGTTTTATAAATGATGCCCTGACAGGCAGCGGTTATGGGTGTCTTGAGGCCTCGATGGCCCGGGAAGTTTTTGTTCTAATGGCGGAACACCGGATCTCGCTTGTATTATTAGACATTAAGCTTCCTGATCAGGACGGATTGAGCCTCTTGCCACAGATAATGGAACAAGATGAAGATATCTGCGCGGTTATGATGACCGGTGTAGTGGATATTCGAACCGCGCTGTCTGCCATACGGGGCGGGGCTTTTGATTATATTATCAAGCCGTTCACAGTAGATGAGCTGTATGTTGTGGTAGCGAGAGCCCTTAATAAAAGACGTTTAGAGATTGAAAATAAAAATTACCAGCGGAGCATAGAAGAAAAGAACCTTAGGCTGGAGATATTGCACGACCTCTCCGTAAAGGTGGCTTATTACCTCTTAAGCACAGTTGAACTGGAAGATATCTTCAGGACTATACTGGTTGGTATTACTGCAGGCGTGGGATTAGGGTTTAACCGCGCCTTTTTGGCATTATTTGATGATGACGGCGCGGTGTTGCGGGGGAAAATGGCCGTTGGGCCGGACAGCCCAGAAGAAGCCGGAAGGATATGGTCGGCATTGCAGGAGACGAAATATACACTAGCCGAGGCCCTTGAGAAATGCGGCCGGGCCTGTCAGCCTCAGGACGCAAGGGTTAACCAGATTGTCCGCGAGATAGCGGTGCCTGGTACGGACATGGATCATATTTTTATACGGGCGGCACATGAGCGACGTGCATTTCACGTGGCGGGGAGACGTGTTGATGGCCGGCCGGTGAGAGACGATATTGTAGATCTCTTTGGTGTTGACGAGTTTGCGGTTGTTCCACTCTGCTCTCCATACCGGGTACAGGGCATTATTGTTGCTGATAATTTTATCACCGGCAAGCCGATAAAGGAAGAGGACATCGCCGCCATTGAACTCTTTGCCAACCAGGCCAGCATGGCCATAGAAAAAAGTAGGCTTTACTCTGAATTGGCTGCCAAACTGGCGATGCTGGAGGCGGCTAATGAGGAACTACAGGAAAGCCGGGACCTGTTGATCCGGGCCGAGCGGCTTTCGGCCATAGGTGAAATGGCTGCCCAGATAGCCCATGAGATGAGAAATCCGCTGGCTTCGATCGGGGGCCTGGCCCGGTTTATACAGAGGCATACGAAGGAGGATAAGCACCAAAAACATCTGGATAGTATCGTAAAAGAGACGGAGAAAATGGAAGATATCCTGGCTCAGGTATTTAAATTCATTCAATCTCCGCAATTGACGCTGAGCCGGCTAAATTTAAACGATATCGTGTCGTTCTCCCTTAGCGCTCTCAGCCCTTCGTTTGAGAAATGTCATATTGAGGTGGAAACAGATTTTGCTTCGGATATGCCTGATTCAGAGCTTGATGGCAACCAGATGAGACAGGCTGTTATTAACATCTGCAAAAATTCTATCGAGGCTATGCCTTCAGGTGGGAGGCTCAGGGTCAGCACCCGGCTTACCCCCCAGAATATAGAGGTTGAGATTAGTGATACCGGAACGGGCATGCCTGGAGAGATGCTGGATAGGGCCCGACAGCCCTTTTTTACAACCAAAACTTACGGCGTTGGCCTGGGATTGAATATAGCGGAACAGATTGTCAGGGCGCACAAAGGCAAAATGGATATTTCCAGCGGGTTAGACGCCGGGATACGTGTTAATATTACCCTGCCGCGTAACGCATAGACAGGTCTTAACAGAGATGCTCGTCGATAATTATAACCGGACCATTACCTACCTTCGCTTATCGGTTACAGATCATTGCAACCTGCGTTGTCAATACTGCATGCCCCCTGGCGGTGTCCGGAAAATCGCCCGTGAAGAGATATTGCGCTATGAGGAATTCTTATGCCTTGCGCGGGTTTTAATCCCATTGGGCATAAAGAAGGTCCGTCTGACGGGAGGAGAACCCCTGGTTCGCCGCGGCATTACCGAATTTATCCGCTCACTCAGCCGCATCGATGGGCTCCGGGCAGTCTGTCTCACTACGAACGGTATCCTTCTGGGGGAAAAGATTGGTGAACTGTATGCGGCCGGTATTAATAGGATAAACATAAGTCTGGACACCTTAGACGCACAGAAATATCATATGATAACCACCCGCCCTTTCTGGCATAAGGTCTGGAAAGCTATTGAAAAGGCCCTGTCATTCGGTGATGTCAAGGTTAAGCTTAATGTGGTAGTTATGAAGGGCATAAACGATGACGAAATAGAGTCCTTCGCCCGTCTGGCTTATAAGCATCCTTTGCAGGTACGGTTTATAGAGTTTATGCCGGTTGGCTGTGGAAGCCGATGGAGCGGTGATGTCTATATGCCCGGGGCTGAGTGCATGGAGCGGGTACGGAAAGTGGGAGACCTGTTGCCCCTGAGGCATAAAGAGGATGCGGGGCCGGCCGTAGTTTACACGTTTGCCGGGGCGGCCGGCGAAATAGGCTTTATAAACCCTATTAGCCAGAGTTTTTGCGCTTTCTGTAACAGGATGCGTATCACACCGGATGGACAACTGAGGATGTGCCTTTTTTCAGATGACGAACTAGATGTAAAAAAATATCTGCGCTCTGGTATGCAGGATGCAGAATTGGCAGGATTAATACTAAAAGCGGTTAAACAAAAACCTCTTGAGCATGCGGGATATAGCCGATTAATACATCAGTGCCACCGTCAAATGTCGCAAATTGGGGGCTGAGGCCCTCAGACAATATCCTCAATCTTACGAATTCCTTCCCCCCAGTTTTCTACTTTGAATTCTTTATACGGGATAACGATTTTATCTTTTTCCT
>JASEGX010000241.1 GCA_030017815.1 Thermodesulfobacteriota bacterium
TCATTATAGAGCAGCTTTACCACTTATGCACCTGTCCAGTTTTCCCAGACCAGCTATAATAGAGGTAAAAATAGCCGGCATCTCACTTGTGGCGGTGACTATGGCTATGAGCATGCGTATGGACATGATCAAGGCCGTGAACGATGCCTTCTATCTTTCCGCTCTCCACACCCGGTTTCTGGAAAGGCTTTCTCCGCATCCTGTGTTGCAACGCCATTTCTGCAACCATTTGGATATCTTCTTTAGAGACCCTTTCCCGTCCATGAAAAGCGGCAAACGTCTTTGCCGCCTTCATTATGGTTATATCCGCCCGGTGCCCGTCCACGTGCATTTCAATCGCAATGCGGGCGATCAGATGCAGCATGTCATCGGATATAATTACCTGATCCAAAAGCTCCTTCGCCCGGACAATAGCCTCCTGGAGTTTATTTTCTTCCTCTTGCCAGACCTTCTGGAACTGCACGGGGTCTTCTTCATACGCGGCCCTTCTTTTAACAACCTCTACTCTCAGGTCCGGATCAATGATCCCCTCCACGTTCACACATAATCCGAACCGGTCCAGAAGCTGGGGACGCAGCTCTCCTTCTTCCGGATTCATAGTCCCCACCAGAATAAATTGAGCCGGGTGAGAATAGGAAATACCCTCTCTCTCCATGATGTTTACACCCATCGCCGCTGAATCAAGAAGCACATCCACGATATGGTCATCAAGGAGATTGACCTCGTCCACATAGAGGATCCCCCGGTTCGCTTCGGCCAGGATACCGGGCTCAAACCTCTTTTCTCCTTTTTTTATGGCCTGTTCTATGTCCAGCGTGCCCACCACCCTGTCTTCCGTGGAACTCACCGGCAGGTCAACCACGCGTATCTTTCTCCTCATGGTCGGTAGATTCTCCACCTGTTCGAGACGGGCCAGACACTCCTGGCACATCTTTTGTTTCACATGCGGATCACAACCAAATTTACAATCCGCAACCACCTCTATCTCCGGGAGAAGATTGGCCAGCGCACGAACGGCGGTTGATTTGGCAGTCCCTTTTTCTCCGCGGATGAGCACGCCTCCCAGCCTGGGATTAACAGCGTTCAAGATCAAGGCGCTCTTCATCTTCTCCTGGCCTACTATGGCGGTGAAGGGATATGTCACTCTCTTTGCTTCCATCTAATCTCCCTCTTACTCTTTACTCATCACTTATTTCCTGTCGCCGATCTTACTTTGTCCTTAATCCCCTGCATCATCTCTCCCCAATTCTCTACGTCATCAGGGGTCAAGACGTCTATAGAACCGCCCTGGAAATCTCCTTCCACCCCTTCCATTCTTTCTTCTATCCATCCCTCTATGGCCAAATAGGCATCCTTTAATTCATTTAAGACCTCCGGGTCCGCCGCCCAAAGACCCCTTTTCTCCGCTTCCAGCAGCCTTCTGGCCATCTCTTCCAAGGCCCAGGGATTGTGCTCCTCAAAGAATTTCCGATTCTCCTCGTCTAAAATAAAGATCTTGGCAATGTCATCAAATATCCAGTCATCAACCTCCTGAGTCGTGGCCTCCCAGCCATAGACCCGGCCGACCCGTTTGGATATATCCCCGGCGCCTTTGTACCCGTGGCGCTTCATGCCTTCAATCCACTTCGGGTTGAGCAGTTTGGTCCGTACCACCCGCCTTACCTCGTCTGCCAGGTCCTTCACCTCCACATGTTCCGGCTCCCGGGTATCTCCATAATAGGTCTTTACCTCCTTGCCGGAGATGTTCCGCGCCGCAGCCGTTATCCCGCCGTGAGTACCAAAGTAACAACAGCAACCAAAAAGGTCGTACTCATCTGTCACCACCTTATTAAAGGTGACATCTACCGTCTTCAGATTGTGAATCAGCTGTTCATGGGATTCCTGACCAAAGACACCTTTGCCATAGGCACAGCCGTTCCAGTAGATAAAGATATCGGCCAGGTCTTTCTCTTCCTTCCAGGCCGAGGCATAAACCGCCAGGCTGACCCCGGGCATATAGGTGCCGGGTTTGGAGGCAAATATCCTTAACGTAGCCTTCCGCCAGGCATCCTTATTCGACGGCGACTCTCCTTGAGAAGCCATCTGTTCCAAGGCATGCTTTCTCACGAAATTCATCTCCACCGGTTCATCCAACGCGGCCACGGCCTGGACGGCCTCGTCCACGAGTTCAATGCAATTCGGGAAATTATCCCTGGTTATACCGGAGACGCGGATGGTTACATCTATTCTCGGCCTGCCCAGCTCTTCCAAGGAGATAATCTCAAACCCTCTCACCCGGCCATTCGAGAGCCAGCAAGGCTTAACTCCCAACAGGCGCATAATCTGGGCCATCCCTTCTCCATCAGACCACATAATATCAGCACACATCCAGTGTATAGCCACATTTTCCGGGGTCCTTCCCTCTTCGTGCCGGTATTTCTCAATGAGAGACTGGGCCAGCCTTTCACCCACCTGATAGGCAGCCTTGGTTGGGACCCGGTGCGGGTCAAGGGAGTAAAAGTTTCGGCCGGTCGGGAGTACATCGGCCCGACCTCTGGTAATCAGCCCGGAAGGACCGGCCGGAATATAACCACCTTCAAACCCGTGCAAGAGGGCCTCTATTTCTTTGGAGTCCTCTATCCGGGAATCAAGCTCTAATATCTGCCTTCTGACTAAATCGAGCCCTTCTAAGTGGCTCTCATCCCTCATCCTCTCACCGAGTATC
>JASEGX010000242.1 GCA_030017815.1 Thermodesulfobacteriota bacterium
TTAAGCCAAGGGCGTTTTTTACGTATTGAGGTCATCTAATCCCTTGACAGTAAATTTATGTGATATAGAGTTATGTCCAGTGCTATGTATATAATTAAGGTGTGAGAGTTCTCGCCGGGGGACGGAGTGAAATATCTACTAAACGGCATATTTTTTCTATTTTTTATCCTTGTAGTAACCTGCGCCTATGCCGATGAGCCTTCTTATCCAGCCGATGCGGTATGGACAAGACCGGGAGCGCGTTTTTCTTCGGTAAAGATATACGATGCCAGAGAGAGGCTTCTTACCCGGTTGCTTCCCGATCATAAAGAAATGGTGAAGATAGACCAGATTCCGATCGACTTGCAACATGCCCTGGTGGCGGTTGAGGATCATCGTTTTTACAGCCATCATGGTGTAGATGTCCTCGGTGTGGGACGAGCCCTGGTTAAAAATATTATCAAGGGGAGGGTGGTAGAAGGTGGCTCTACCATCACCCAACAACTGGTAAAAAATATGCTGCTTTCTAACGAAAAGACCATGTCCCGCAAACTCAAGGAAGGTATGCTGGCCCTGGAATTTGAACAGAAGTATTCGAAAAAACAGATACTGGAGATGTATTTTAATTATGTCTATTTTGGTAATGGGGCCTGGGGAGTACAACAGGCCGCCCGCCTCTATTTTGACAAAAATGTCAGCGACCTCTCTCTGGCGGAATGTGTGGTTTTAGCCGGTATCCCTAAGTCACCGAATAATTTTAATCCATTTGCCGGTAAGGTTCGCTCTAAAGAAAGACGCAACCTGGTATTGGCTAAGATGGTTGAACACGGATTTCTGGATAAGAAAAGGGCCTCCGGGGCGCTGAAATCCCCTCTCTCAGTGGCAAATCAACCAGACAAATCTTATTTTTCCGAATATATCAGACAAAAATTGATTGACCGTTTCGGAGAAGGTGTCATTCGTACTGGTGGATATAAAATTTACACGACACTCGATCTTGATCTCCAGAGGTCAGCGGAGCAGGCGTTGGCTGATGGATTGAAGCGTGTAGAATGGAAAAACTCCCAGGCTGCCGGCCTGCAGGGGGCTTTTTTGGCCATTGATCCACGAAATGGTCACATTAAGGCGGTAGTTGGTGGACGGGATTTCCATACCAGCCCGTATAACCGCGCTTTTTACGCCAGGCGTCAACCGGGTTCCAGTTTTAAGCCTTTTATTTATGCGGCGGCCCTGGAAAAGGGTTTTCCGGTTTCTTCGATCTGGAGTGACGAGTCCTTATCATACGATATCGGCAATGGCAAGATGTGGAAGCCATCCAACTATGACAACAAATACTTTGATCACCAATCGCTGCGTGACGCCCTGGCCTATTCCAATAATCTCGTTACTATCAGGTTACTGGAAGCCATCGGCATTGCGTCGGTCCAGGATGTAGCCGGAAGGCTGGGGGTTAAGAGCCAGCTTGAGCATAACCTATCTCTGGCCTTAGGGACTTCCGAGGTAAGTCTGCAGGAATTAGTCTATGCCTATGCTGCTTTTGCCAATTATGGCCAGGTGGCAGGCCCGCTTGCCATCTTAAAAATTGCTGACCGTGGAGGTAATGTAGTCTTTGAAGGGGCACCGGGTATCTCTCAGGGCCTAAGCCAGGGGGTGGCCTATCTAGTTACTGATATGCTAAAGGGTGCAGTGGACTATGGTACTGCCAAAAATGTCCGGGTATATGGCTTTAAAGATGTCTGTGCGGGCAAGACAGGAACCACAGATGATTGCAACGATGCCTGGTTTATAGGATATACTCCTGAAATAGCGGCAGGCTTATGGGTGGGGTATGATCAACCGCGGAGCATGGGAAAGACCTTGACCGGCGGTGCGGTCTGTGCCCCGATATGGGCAGCGTTCATGTGTAAAGCCAAACGCTATGTCTCGCTTACTCCATTTATAATGCCGGAGACATTAATTATGCAGAAAGTCGATCCGGCTACGGGACTTCTGGCGGCAGAGGCCTGTCCTCAGAAGAAAATGGAACTTTTTATTCCGGGAACAGAGCCCACGACTTACTGTACCGAACATGGTTTGACACCGATAGAATCTCTTATTCAATTCCTTGCCCCCGCCAGGGAATCCCAGCCCAAAGCCCAGGAGCCATAGCCTGTTAACCTATCAGGATTTTTAAAGAACTTTAAGATTGTTGTTAAGTATTTAATTTTTTTTCCGATATTAATATAAGGAAAGTTTGGAGTTGCCGGATAAAACCATTTTATAGATTCCAGGGCGCTTGTGATCGGAATATTGGGAATAATATTTAGTGAAAAGAGGAGGTTTAAAAGGTTAGACATTGGCTTGCCGGTCCACTTGTGTGTTGTAGAAACCGCGCCTTTGAGGCCGGTTACCAGTAGTATTACCGGTAAGTTATGCGACTTGACGCCGGCGGGGGCGCGCGTTGAGGTAAACGCGGTCATTATCAACGGGTTGCACCTTTTTTACGATGTTAATAACCACCCGTATCGCAGATTGGAATTAACCCTGGAGATGCCGGATAACAGTGGAAAGATCAGTTTTCAAGGCCGGATAAGTTGGTATGACCGGAAAGAAAATGATTCCCAATTTAATCATACTTTTGGGGTAGAGCTGATTGATATTAGACCGGAAGAACGCGAAAGGCTTTACAATTTTCTATTTAATATAAAAAAGGCCTCAAACAATGGAGAAAAGAAAGAGAACAAG